>JAYSYV010001467.1:0-8916 GCA_043727245.1 Chloroflexota bacterium
TAAGGTAAAGCCTTCTCCGAGAGAGAAGAGCCATCCACCGGTACTAATATCTTTTTCAACATTATCTGGATTTCCTTTCCCTAATTCGAGGTCGAGTAGTACAGGTCCGGGAATCTACGTCAGGGTACTCTTGTTCTAATTATTCCCTAATTATTTCAATCTACCTCCTAACTCGCCTCATTCTAAGAACCTTTTGAAAAATAAAAGAGGAGATAAAATAAGCTAAAAAACTCAAGACCTTTTCGGAACCACCGTGACTGAACCAAACTTTGGAGTTGATGCAGCTTACAATATTCCTGATGATCTCTGGAACGAAATAGAGCCGAACTTACCTGCTTTACCAGCCAAGAAATAAGCTGGCCGACCCAGGATGAATGACCGGCAAGCCTTGACTGCCATCTTTTACATTTTACGAACTGGCTGTCAGGCTGTCAATGGAAAGCTTTGCCCCGCTCTTTAGGCGCAGCATGCACGGTCCCTGACCGCTTTCAATGGTGGTGCGAACGCGGGCTGTTTCACAAGTTGTAGCAGTGAGGGCTGGCCGAATATGATGTAATGAAAGGCATCGACTGGGGGTGGCTAACCTTGGATGGGGTGGTAACCAAAGCTCCAATCGATGGGGGGGACCGGTCGAAATCCGACCGACCGAAGCAAACGCGGCACTAAACGCAGTTTGTTGGTAGATGGGAATGGCATTCCCATGGCCGTGGCGGTGAATGATGCCAAGCGGCACGAGGTAACTTTGGTTGGGGCTACTTTGGAAGAAACGATGGCGCACAGACCAACTCCAGCCGATGACGAGCCGCAAAATGTGTGTCTGGATAAAGCTTATGATAGCGTGAAAGTGGAAGCTTTGCTTTTGGAATGGGGTTACACCGCCCACATTCGAGTTCATGGCGAAAAAAAAAGAGGCCAGGCAAAACATACCGGAAAACCGGGCCAGGCGATGGGTAGTTTAAAGAAGCTACAGTTGGATGGACCGATTTCGCCGGTTGTTGATAAGGTGGGAGAAACGAATTTGTAATTACCTGGCGATGCTTCATTTAGCTTGTGCTTTCATTAACTTCCGGGCTGATGGACTTTTCGGATAGGTTCTAATTTTCTATAGTGAGATTTATAGGATTAAACAGGTAAAAGCTTACCTTTATTCATTAAAAGATTTACTCTCCCTTAAATTCAATCCAATATTGACCATCATCACCGGGAAATTCCCCCGGCACATTACCCGACCGGCCACACTACCCAAAAAAGCTTGCTCAACTCGCCCATGAGCATGGGTTGCCATTACCACTAACGAAGCTTTTACACTGGAAGCGTAATTGATAATCTCGTTAATGGGTTCCCCCACCTTTAGGACCGTCTGGCTGTCAACCCCTTTTATATCTTTAAGCCAAATTTGTGTTTTAGCCAGGTTACTTGATGCCTGCTCCTTGAGATAGAGGAAATCGTGTTCTTGCAGGTAATCAGCCCCTAAATCAAGATTAGCTTCATACCAGGGCGCTAATTGGTCTACCGGTACAAAGGGTTGAAGCACCCGCAACAGATGCACCGGCAAGTTTAACCCCCCGGCCAGTTCCAGGGCCGCCTTCAGGGCCAGTTCCGCTTCACGACTACCATCCAGAGTTACAACCACCGGCCCTTCCAGCTCTTTATATGATTTCAAATTTAACCCGTCCTGGTCATTCGCAACTGGGCGGTGTTGTTCAGGCCGCAAAAAGATTACCGGTAAAGAAGTGTTACGGATAATTTCGAGTGCTGTACTTCCCAGTACAAGCTGAGTTAAACCTCCTCGGCCGTGGGTAGTCATGAGAATAAGCGTACCTTCCTGGGTATGGGCTTCCCTGGCAATACTCTGGCCTACCCCTACCTCCTGGCCCTCCACAACAACTGAATATACCCGCTCTCGCAGCAAATAAACTTCCCCTTCGCTGGTTAGATGTTCAACAATATCTTGCAGGTACGCCTCAGCCTCGCCTTTTTGCTTGATGGGGGCTTCATGGCTCCAGTCCCACAGTATATTCTCTTTTGTTGGTGGAACCACTTTTACTAAACAAAGCTGTGCTGCTAAAAGCTGCCCCAGTTTCAGGGCCAGCGGTAAACACTGCTGGGCCAGGTGTGATCCATCAAGTGGAATTATTATTTTAGTTACCATAATTTTACCCTCCCTTTAAGGGGTCCGGCTTTAAAAAGAGAAAGCATTTCTGCCAGAATTCTTTTTAAGTCAGGCTAACTAACTAACTTTTCGAGCTTTTAAACGCCGTAAAATTTCTTTTTCAAGTTCAACCCCCAAAAGCAAACTACTTCCCAGGACTATACTCAGGCCAAAATCCACTAAAGGTAATGGCTTGAGGCCCAAGAAGTTGGACAGAGGGGTATAGAGAGTCAAACCTTGAAATAAACTCACCAAACCGATAATGCCCCACATCCACCGGTTACTAAAAATCCCAATACTAAAAAGAGATTCACTATTGGAACGCGTGGCTAAAGCCTGGAATACCTGCAGGAAGGCGGCTGTGGTGAACAGCATACTCTGCCAGTAAGGTAAATTAGCCTGGTAGTAAACAAACCCGGTACCTAAGCCTACCAGGCCAATATAAAGGCCTAAACCTACTACCTGCAACGCCAACCCGCCGCTAAAAATACCTTCTTGGGGTGAACGAGGTGGGCGGCACATAACGTTCTTCTCGGCCTTTTCAAAACCCATACTTAGTCCCAACAGTCCGTCTGTCATTAGATTCAGCCAGAGAAGTTGTAAAGGCAAAAAGGCGACACTGTTTTCCAAAGGGGAACCCAGCAGGAAGAAAGGTAAGGGCCAAAGCAGCATAATGATAACTTTGCCGATATTACCGGCTACGCTAAAACCTACAAAACGGCGCAAATTATCATAGATCACCCGACCTTCCTCGACTGCTGCGACGATGGTTGCAAAATTATCGTCACGGAGAATCATGTCCGAAGCCTCTTTGGACACATCGGTTCCAGATAACCCCATCGCGACCCCGATTTCGGCCTTCTTGAGTGCCGGAGCATCATTTACGCCATCGCCGGTCATGGCAACAACATGCCCCCGTTTCTGAAGCGCTTCCACTATTTTAAGCTTGTGTTCCGGCACCACGCGGGCAAATACAGACACCTCCCCGACTAATTTTTCAAGTTCACCGGGGTTTAACTTGTCCAGTTCAGCCCCGGTTACAATCCGGTCGTTGGCCTGGCAAATACCTAACTCCCTGGCAATATAGCTAGCGGTAAGGGGGTGGTCTCCAGTAATCATAACCGGACGAATACCGGCTGTAATGCAACTTTGCACGGCCTCCCTGGCTTCCGACCGAGGAGGATCAAGCATTCCCACCAGCCCAAAGAAGATCAGGTTCACCTCATCAGACAATTTCAAAATAGCATGCTTGTGAAACCTGAACGCCAGCCCCAATACGCGCATTCCCTTAGCGGCGAGCTGGTTGCTAGCTGCCAGAATTCGCTCCTTTTGGTCCTTTTGCATTGGAATGATTTGCTGTCCATCCCACACAAAAGTCGAAATCTCCACCAGGCTGTCTACCGCCCCTTTGGTTACGGCCAGATAGGGTAATTCAGAATCAATGCCTTGCACACTCCATGTCTGCAACTCACTACCGCCAGCGCCGGTCAGATTAAGTGGGCGTTTATGCAGAGTAGTCATCCTCTTGCGGGCCGAATCAAAAGGTAATTCGCCAATTCTTGGCATAGCTTCTCGCAAGGTTTTCAGGTCCAGGCCGGCCTGATTGGCGGCTAGTACCAGGGCCGCCTCGGTGGGATCGCCCAGTATTTCGGATTTACCACCTGATTCAGATTGTAGGTGGGCATCATTACAGAGCGCCCCTCCGGCCAGCACCATAACGACAGCGGGCGGTTGGTTTGTTAAAAGTTGCGGCCCGGTTTCAACTGCTGCCAGTTCAGGAGCTTGTTCACTTAATTCTTCCGTTAGATTCAGCTGGTGCCCGGCGACATCAATTATCGTCACCATCATTTTGTTCTGGGTTAAGGTACCGGTTTTGTCAGAGCAAATAGTGGTAACCGAGCCAAGAGTTTCAACCGCCGGTAACTTGCGGATCAAGGCATTTCGCTTGAGCATGCGTTGGGCACCGAGAGCCAGGGTAACGGTCACGACAGCCGGTAAACCCTCCGGGATAATGGCAACGGCCAGGCTTACTCCGGTCAGGACCATATCGGCAAGCGGCTCCCCTGACACCAGACCTATACTGATAATAAGCAGCGCGGCAATGACACCGGCCAGGGCCAATTGCTTGCCAACCCGGTCAAGCTGTCTTTGCAGAGGGGTTATTTCCTGCTCTACATCCTGGAGCATCCCGGCAATTTTACCCAGCTCGGTCTGCATCCCGGTTTCTACCACTACTGTCGTTCCCCGGCCAGAGGTTACGATCGTGCCCATAAAGCCCATATTAAGCCGTTCCCCCATGCTAAGATCAGGCAACGTCAGAGTCGCTGCCGTCTTTTGGACCGGTTGAGACTCCCCGGTCAGGGTGGATTCCTGGATCTGCAAGTTCACACTCTCAATTACCCGCACGTCGGCTGGCACGATATTGCCTGCTTCCAAAAGCACCACATCACCCGGAACAAGCTGGGAGGCATCAATTTCGGTAAGATTACCTTCCCGGTAGACTCTTACTAATGACACTGTCATTTTCTTGAGGGCTGCAATGGCTTTTTCGGCTCGGTATTCCTGAAAGAACCCCAGCGCTACAAAAAGGAAAATAATTGCCAGAATGGCACTGCCTTCAAGCAGCTTTCCAAGAAAAAATGATAAGACCGAGGCTGCCAGCAGAATGAGTACCATAACGGCTGTGAGCTGCCCCCACAATATTTGCAAAGACCCTTTAGTGCCTTTCTCGACAAGCTCATTTGGACCGTATTGAGCTAACTTTGATTTTGCTTCCTGCCAGCCGAGACCGGTACAAGCATCTGTTCCAGTTCCAACCAGGATCTGGTTTACTTCCTGGGCGTGCCACGGGGTAGAAGTGGAAGGGGAATTTACAGCCTGTGCAACCTCTGAGTGTGAATTTTTATTGTCGGATTTGGTTGAAGTAGACATAAAACATGCCCCTTTTATCCTGTTCCAAGGCATCGTAAGCCAGCGGAGATCTGCCCAACAAAGCTAATAGAACCAATGTGTTGCCCGGCAACTAGCAAATGCTGCAACTAATTGAGCCATACACCGAAGAGGAATTTGAACATTAACAGTATGGCGCAAACCGGGTGAATTCTATTGATAGGCCAAATAGCAAAGAGGTTTCGGCAGGTAAGTTAAGAAGTAAACTTCTTAACTTACCTCGCTGTGGACCCATGCTCAATATTTCCGGTACTCTCTGGCAGCTACAGGTTAACCATGAGATCTGATTGCCCTCTATTAAAACATTAACAGTCAATGGTAAAATAGCTGGTATATAAAGGTGAATAAAAGGTGAACTTTTGGAGTTACAGGGCCTATCAGACCAGCGGCAAATTAAAAAAGAGAAATGCTATACCTGGGGCATCACTTCCAACCTAAACTTTGCCGCCAACGGATACCATCGGGTTTGGCACCATCGACGAAAATTCATGTTTGTACTGGTAAAGCGGCCTTTCGAGAACTAATCCGGCTTTTATCACAACAATTTCTACAATAGTTACCTCTTGTTGCTGGTTAAAAGGCTGAAGATGGCCCGAATATACTGATTTCCCCTGCTAACTCGCCTTCTTTGCAGAATTGTTTCATCTGGATCCAACCACCATTTAGCATATGGAAAGTCTTGCTGATTTGATTTTATTTACTCCAGCTATTACTATTGCCCTGTTTTGTAAGACACCTTACTAGGCAATAGTCCAGTGTGGCAGCGGTGAGATTCCTCCGGATTGAACGAAAATGGTAACCCAGCGCCCTCTTAAAGTGAATTGCTCATAATTCTTTCTTGATGAGGCATCTTGCGGCCCCTGGTAAATTTAGCAACTGGCTGGGGCAGCAGTTAATGGAGGCATCTATTATAATCCCACCCACTCAAAACCTGTTTTCTAACCTCGGCCTCTCTGAAAGTGAAGCCGATCTTCGCCGTAAGAACGGGCTTGGAAACAATGCCCAACTCCTGACCAGCCGCACTTATGGACAAATTATTCGTGAGAATGTCTTTACTTTTATTAACAATATTATTTTCATTATTGGCGCGCTCCTTCTTTTTGTCGGTCTGTACACCGATGCCATCGTTTCAGTCAGCGTCATTTTAATAAATGTAGTAGTTAATGTAGTCCAGGAAATCAACGCCAAGCAAAAACTCGACCGCCTTAGCCTGCTAACCCGGCCTAAAGCAATCGTTGTCCGGTCCGGACAAAAGCGAACCATGGACCCGGGTGAAATTGTACTTGGCGATGTGCTGGTACTGGTGCCTGGTGACCAGATTGTGGTAGATGGTAAGCTTGTTGGGGAGGGCGAACTAGAAGTTGACGAGTCCCAGCTTACTGGAGAGTCTGACCCGGTCAAAAAAAGTGCCGGGGATAAAGTATTTTCTGGCAGCTTCTGCGTTACGGGTACCACCCTTTTTGAAGTGGAAAAGATAGGAGCAGATAGCTTTGCCAATCAGATTACCACCGGTGCCAAAGCTTTTCGTCGGGTCCTGACGCCTTTGCAGAGCGAGGTTAATCTGGTTATTAAAATTCTGGTACTTTTGGTAGGCCTTTTAACTTTTATCTTGATAGCACAAACACTTTTCCTGGATTTACGTTTGAGGGACAGCGTGCGGGTAGCCGCGGTGTTAGCCGGGCTGGTGCCGAACGGCCTGTTTATGATGATAGCCCTGGCTTATGCCATTGGCGCAGTTAGAATCGCCGGTAAAGGAGCCTTAATCCAACAAGCTAATGCCGTGGAGTCGTTGAGTAATGTGGATATTTTGTGCCTGGATAAAACTGGCACATTAACCACAAATCAAATTGAATTACATTCTCTTTTCCCTATTGAAATCAGTGAAACTGAATTAAGGCACATTTTAGGGATTTATGCTGCCAGTACCCCAGCCGGAAATAAAACTAATGAGGCTATCAAAGCCGAATGCACTGGCCCCGTCTACCCGGTCCTCGAACAGGTGCCTTTTTCATCAGATCGTAAATGGAGCGCTTTAGCTTTTGACCAGCCGGAACTGGTTGGAGTGTATGTGCTTGGTGCGCCTGAAATGCTCACTCCTTATGTAACTCTAACCCCTGAGGCAGCGGAGCTAATCAATAAAGGTTCTACCCAGGGACTCCGGGTGCTGCTTTTAGCCTATTCTCCGCAGATCATTTCTCTCTATAAGGATGAAAAACCGGTTTTACCTGATCTCCTGCCAGTTGGAATTATCTGGTTCAGCGATATACTCCGCCCGGAAGCTAAAGAAACCCTGGCCGCTTTTGCGGCCGAAGGCATTCAGGTTAAAATTATTTCCGGTGATAACCCCCAGACTGTAGCCGCCCTGGCAAAACAAGCTGGTTTACCTGGGGATATTAAGTCTGCCAGCGGACCGGAATTGGAGAATTTAAGCCTGCAACAACTGCGTCAATTAGCCGAGGAAACGACAATATTTGGCCGTATCCGTCCTCAACAAAAAGAAGCTATAGTGAGCGCTTTACGAAGTCAGGGACATTACGTGGCAATGATTGGGGATGGGGTAAACGATGTTTTATCGCTGAAAAAAGCTAATATGGGAATTGCAATGGAAAGTGGTAGCCAGGCTACCCGGAGTGTCGCCGATGTGGTGCTACTAGGAGATTCTTTTGCGGCCTTGCCCTACGCCTTCCGAGAAGGTAACCGTATTCGTAATGGAATGCAGGATATTCTAAAGCTCTTTTTAGTACGAGTATTGTTTGTAACTCTACTAGTTCTTTATACCGGGCTAATCTTCGGTATAGAATTTTTCCCCTTTACTCCCACTCAAAGTACAATCTTTGTCTTCTTGACAGTTGGTCTTCCGGTATTCGGCCTGGCTTTGTGGGCACCCTCGGGAACTTCTCAAAGAAATACCACGATTATCTCGCTAGTGCATTTTGTAATCCCGGCATGTTTTATTCTCAGTCTGGCCTCCCTGGCTATTTATGGCGGTTATGGTTATTTTAAGCTTAAAACGCTTTTCCTTCCAGAAAATCCCTCTGCAATTCAGGTTGAAGAAGCTCTTAAAACCATAATACCGTTCGCCCAGAGTAGTCTGGTTACTTTTACCCTGTATTGTGGTTTACTTCTGGTGGCTTTCGCCAAACCACCGCTTAAAATAATTGTAGGTGGCAATAAATTTAGTGGTGACTGGCGACCGACTATTTTAGCCGGTGTTATCCTGGTAGTCTATTTTGTAATAATCCTGTTTGAGCCACTTCGTAAAGTTTTCAATTTGGAAATTTTACCCCTGGCAGATTATTTGATATTAGGTGGTTTGGCGCTGCTTTGGGGGATAATAATGCAATGTGCATGGAGATACAAACTGCTTGACCGCTTTCTCAAAGTGGACCTTAAAGGCCCGACTAAAGCTGACTGGCAATAAATAAATAGCCCTTTCAAGCTGGATTCACTCTACCGAGGATGTCTTAAAATCAGTCCTAGCTGGAGCCAGTGCTACCATGCTTACTTCAGAGCTATTGCAAAACGGGATTGAGCGGCTGGGTCAAATCCTGTGGGCTTAGAAAACTGGCTGAATCGGCATAATTACGTGGCCCTATCTGAAATAAAAGAGCTTTGAGCCAGAAAATAGTAGTTGGACCGGCGGCTTGCGAGATGGCATATTACCTCAAAGACCTTAACAACTATTCTTAATAAAACCTTATGTCTTTTAAAAGTAGTAAAAATAATTCACCAAATATAAGCTCTATAAACCTATATTTATACTCACATTAGCTGAGCTTGGATTTCAGGAAATTATTGATTGCCATATATACAAC
>JAYSYV010001468.1:0-2911 GCA_043727245.1 Chloroflexota bacterium
CCTGGCGGCAATCCCGAAAAGACCACCCAAAACCGGGGTTAATTCTCACTTTAGAAAGTTGAGATATACATAATGGCAAGCCGCATGGATTATAGAAAAGCCGCCCCGGACGGGCTGCGGATTATGTACGAAATGGAAAGATACTTAAAGGGTTGAGGCCTGGAACAGTCGCTTCTGGAACTGGTTAAAGTGCGGGCTTCCCAGCTAAACAGTTGCGCCTATTGCCTGGACATGCACACCAAAGATGCCCGCGCCGCCGGGGAAACCGAACAACGCCTTTATGGTCTGATAGCCTGGCGAGAAACTCCTTTCTACACCGACCGGGAGCGAGCCGCCCTCAGTTGGACCGGAAAACTTACCCTGATTTCCACTAACGATGTGCCGGATGAACTTTACGAAGCGGTCCGCCAGCATTTCAACGAACAGGAACTGGTCAATCTGACCCTCGCTATCACGACCATCAACAATTGGAACCGCCTGGCGATAGCCTTTAGGTCGGAGCCGGGCAGTTACAAACCGCGAAAAGATTAGAGTTAGTAACCAGTTGTCAGAGGATAAAAAAGTGACCTGAATTAGGCCACCTTTCCCCTCCCAGTCTACTTTAGCTAGTTACGCCTGTTCTTCCTCTTTGGGCGGTTCCAACTCAAACCAGTAGAAAGAATGTGGCCCCAGGGTAATGAAGTAAGGCAAATCTCCAATCCGGGGGAAGGGAGTTTTACCGATTATTTCAATTGGCGTGTAACCATTGTAGGCCGACAAATCAAGTTCGACTGGCTGGACGAACCGGGAAAGGTTGTTGATAATGAGGACGTGCTGACCGTCGTACTGGCGAGTATAAGCCAGCGCTTTGGGATTAACCGGGTTGAGAAAAGTAATGTCGCCTCGCCCGAAGACCGGGTAGCGTTTACGGGTGGCAATCATCAGTTTCATCCAGCGGAGCAAACTGGACGGGCTGCGCTCTTGAGCTTCTACGTTGATGGCCTGGTAGCCATAAACCGGGTCGGTAATCACCGGGCTGTAGAGGCGGGCCGGGTCGGTCCGAGAGAAACCGGCGTTGCGGTCGTGTGTCCACTGCATGGGGGTGCGAACGCCGTCCCGGTCGCCCAGGTATATGTTATCGCCCATCCCCATTTCGTCGCCATAGTAAAGAATCGGTGTGCCGGGTAAAGTAAAGAGCAGGCTATTGACAAGTTCGATGCGGCGACGGCCATTTTCCAGGAGCGGGGCCAACCGCCGCCGGATGCCGATATTTATCTTCATCCGCTTGTCGGTAGCATACTCAAAATACATGTAATCGCGTTCTTCATCCGACACCATTTCCAAAGTTAATTCGTCGTGGTTACGCAGGAAGATACCCCACTGGCAATTTTCGGGAATCTGGGGCAACTGGTTGATAATGTCCATGATAGGCTTGCGTTCTTCTTTGCGGACGGCCATGAAGATACGCGGCATCAGGGGGAAGTTGAAGGACATTTGAAATTCGTCGCCATCGCCAAAGTAGGGCAGCAGGTCGGAGGGCCATTGATTGGCTTCGGCCAGCAGCACCCGGTTTTCGTAATTGGCATCTACAAAGCGGCGAATTTCTTTAAGAAACTCGTGGGTTTCGGGCAAATTCTCGCAGTTAGTGCCTTCTCGCTCAAACAGGTAAGGTACTGCGTCGGCCCGAAAGCCATCAATCCCCATATCCATCCAGAACTTCAACACGTCCAGGATTTCCTGGCGGACCGCCGGGTTATCGAAATTCAGGTCAGGTTGGTGGCTGAAAAAGCGATGCCAGTAGTATTGCTTGGCAACCGGGTCCCAGGTCCAGTTTGAGCGTTCGGTATCGGTAAAGATAATGCGGGCATCGGCGTATTTATCGTCAGTATCGCTCCAGACATAATAATCGCGGTAAGGCGAGTCGGGAGAACGGCGGGCCTCCTGGAACCAGTGGTTCTGGTCGGAAGTGTGGTTGATAATCAGGTCAGCCAGCACCTTAAGACCGCGCTTGTGGGCTTCATCAAGAAATTGTTGGAAATCTTCGACCGTACCATAGTTGGGATGAACCTTGTAATAATCGCCAATATCGTAACCATCATCCCGCAGTGGGGACTCGTAAAAAGGCAGCAGCCAGATACAGGTTATACCCAGTCCTTTCAGGTAATCCAACTTTTGAATCAGCCCTTGAAAATCACCTATACCGTCATTATTGCTATCCGCGAAAGCTTTGACGTGCAATTCATAAATAATTGCGTCTTTGTACCACTCTTTGTCCTGACCGGCGCTCTCAAGCACGTATATGCCCTCCAATTTACATTAGGCTTATTCTAAAAACCCCAAATTTTTAGTCCACCCATATTACCACGCTTGTTGCAGAGCGCAACTCTGGTTTAAATCAGGTCAGGCCGAATATTACTTACTTCTTATAATAAGGTGCAACTCGCTCAGAGTCGGTTTTGGACCTGCGCCAGGAACGCCAGGCGTACCAGCCCAGCGCGACTACTACCCCAATTAGAGAGGGTATAACCGTACTGGCAGGCAGTTTGTAGCGGCTTTTCTCGGCCTCGGTCGGTTGAGGCTTGATATATGGCTGCATGGTTGGCATATGGTCGGGCAGCGGTTTGGTGGTCAGGGATGCATCGTCCTGGGTCGGCTTTTCAGTTACAGGCGGCGCGACTGTAACAGGCACAACAAGGGGTATTGAGGGGTCCGGTATTATTTCAGCCAGGTCGTCGCCGGTACTCAATCCCAGATTAGCCGGGGCCTTTAGCGGCTCCGGTTTAGCCTCGCTGGCAGGTTTCATTGTTTCGGGGGCAGGTGCAGGGCCGGGCATTTCCGGTTCAGGGATTGGCTCGTAATCTTCGGAAGTTGGGATAGTAGCCCGTACTTCCGGTTCTGGCATACCATCCGAAATTTCAGGTTGAGAAACACT
>JAYSYV010001469.1:0-2911 GCA_043727245.1 Chloroflexota bacterium
CCGATCTTTTATAGGATGAGCTTCCAGGTGGAGTGGGGTAAGAAAGTCAGTGCCTGTCAAATTACTCCATCCTGTCGTTAACTTAATATAGAGCGTTTCGTCACTGCCTTCAACTACTTTGATTTTGAAAGGAGAACTACGAACCATGAACACAGACACTGTGATTAAAGCGAGACCGAATACCTTTATTACCTCGGATGGCACGACAATTTTTTACAAGGATTGGGGCACCGGTCAACCGGTCGTTTTCAGCCACGGCTGGCCTCTCAATTCTGACGTTTGGGACGAGCAGCTTTTCTTTTTTGCCTCACAGGGTTATCGCGCTGTCGCCCAC
Organism: Chloroflexota bacterium; assembly: GCA_043727245.1. Classification (GTDB taxonomy): domain Bacteria; phylum Chloroflexota; class Chloroflexia; order Chloroheliales; family Chloroheliaceae; genus 54-19. The sequence goes on from JAYSYV010001469.1 coordinate 335, forward strand.
GACCGGCGCGGCCACGGCCGGTCCAGCCAGCCCTGGGACGGTAACGACATGGATCACTACGCCGACGACCTGGCCGAACTCATCGAAATGCTCGACCTCAGAGATGTGATGCTGGTCGGACATTCGACTGGAGGCGGGGAGGTGACACGCTATATTGGCCGTCACGGCACTTCCCGTGTTTCAAAGGTGGTGCTGGTGGATGCGATACCTCCCCTGATGCTCAAAACCCCGGCCAATCCGGGCGGGCTGCCTATCGAAGTATTCGACGATTTCCGCAAGAGCATGACTAGAGACCGCTCCCAGTTCTACAAGGACACTAGCATTCCCTTTTACGGAGCCAACCGCGAAGGTTCTAAAGTTTCGCAAGCCCTTCTGGAACAGTGGTGGCGGTTGAGTATACAGGCCGGTTTCGCTGGTGCTTACGATTGCATCAAGGTCTTCTCCGAGACTGACTTAACAGAAGACCTCAAAAAGATCGACGTTCCAACCCTGATTATTCACGGAGGAGATGATCAAATCGTGCCTATTGCCGACTCGGCACTCCTTTCCGCTAAGATCGTTAAAGATGCCACCCTGAAGATTTATGAGGGTGCGCCTCACGGTCTGCCCAATACCCATAAGGAGCAATTTAATGCCGACCTGATGGCGTTCCTCAAGTCCTGACGAGGAAAGTTAAGTAGAGGATTATCTAACCCACAATACCCTTATTGCAGGTTGCTCATCCTGAAGAAACAAGGTGCTTCCGGTCCGTTGAAAACTATTAACGACTCATTTCAAACTCAACGGGCCGGAGGTACTTTACATGAAGGGAAGGATCGTAACTGAGGTCACGATAATATTGACGAACTTTAACAGGCGCGTTGGAGCAACAGAGAAAGCGTTGTCTGGCAGGTATATTAAATGGAGGTCAACACTTTGAAAACTATAAAATGGCTTTGCAGGATAGCCCCGGTTGCACTTTTACTGGTGGGGCTGTGCCTTAGCCTATTGCCAAGCGCAACCCCGGTCCAGGCGGCGGACAATAGTCGCTTTTTCCCACAAACTAATCACACTGTCAGCGGCAAGTTTTTGGATTACTGGAACAATAATGGTGGCCTGGCTGTTTTTGGTTATCCCATTTCTGAGGCCGCCAATGAAACCGACTCCGAAACTGGCAAAATCTATCTGACCCAGTGGTTTGAACGTAACAATTTCCAGCTCCACCCTGAATTTGCTGGAACTAAATATGAAGTTGAGCTCGGGTTACTTGCTAAACGCCTGACTGCCAACCGGCTGAAAAACGACCCGGCCTTTCAACCTGCTTCTGCCAGGGCTGGTTACTTCTATTTCCCCCAGACCAAACACTATGTTAGCGACCGGTTCTACGGCTTCTGGCAGAATAACGGTAATCTGGACCGTTTGGGTTTTCCTATCTCGGAGGAGCAGCAGGAAACTGACCCGGCTACGGGTAAGGTCTTTCTAATCCAGTGGTTTGAGCGGGCTCGCTTTGAATATCACCCTGAGAACCCGGCGCCTTACACGGTCGAACTGGGACTACTCGGCAACGAAATTAAGAACGCTTCTCCCTCAAGCATTCTGAGCCTTTTTTACCAGTCAATCAACAACAAGACTTACCAGCAAGCTTATAATTACTGGGATACTCCGGCCCAAACTTTACCGGCTTACAACCAGTGGGTCCAGGGTTATGCCAATACTGCTTCGGTACAAATTACTATCGGCAATTACCAGATTGGTGCGGCGGCCGGTAATGCCTATGCCAGCGTGCCTACTGTCCTTATTTCAACTAACAATAATGGGACAAAGCAGACTTTCTACGGCTGCTACATTACTCATAAGGTTAACATCGAACCTGACCAGCCCTGGTATATATCCAGGGGAATAATCCAGGAGGATACTTCGGGAGCAGGGGTAACAGTTCTTTTGGATAAAGGAGCTATAAGTTGTTCTAATACTTAACTGATTGGCATATTGATTTTGGAGGAAGGTCTTAGTAACAACCATTAGGTAGTGCTGTCGAATGCAGCAATGTGAACTCATGTGAGCTAAGATAGTAGACATTAACTACTATCTTAGCTCAAAACCACCCTTATATTGCTGAATAGTACTAACTGCTACTTTGATTGCCAAGCTGTGGCGATTTCTCCGAAGTCCGGATAGGCGGTCCCACCATCGAGGCATTTCTTAAAAAGCGATTAAAAAGAACGAGGTTAATAAAATGTTAGAAACTAATAACCGTAACTGGTGGGCCGTTGGTTTGCGGGGGTTATTTGTCATTTTATTTGGAATTAGCGCCTTTGTCTGGCCAGGGATGACCTGGGTGCATTAGTGTTTCTGTTTGGCTTTTACTCTATTGCAGATGGAATTATTGGCTTTTTTGCTGCCGGTACTCTGGCTAACTCAAGCCGGCGAGGCTGGCTAATTCTGGAAAGCCTTTTAAGCATAATCAGCGGAATTGTGGCCTTAGTGTTAAACGTCAATAAGAAAAGCAGGGCGTATTGCATCACCAAAGAATCATACCCCTTTACTCTCGTTGCATCATTTAAGATCATACCCACCAAAGTGTCAAGTTTTATTTGC
>JAYSYV010001470.1:0-2910 GCA_043727245.1 Chloroflexota bacterium
TCGGCTACGTTGATCTTGATGCTAATCTCGATGAAAGCGGGCGAACCATAATCGCTCTTGGCTCCTTCGGAGGCGAAATGCTCTACCAACTGGTTGACTACGTCCTTGCAGGCGCTGTTGAAAGCGTTGTTAGCCGCCACGACTGCGTTACCGACCTGGTTGATGGCCGCTTCTGCCGCTTTAATCAAAGCTCCGAAACCGATAGCGAAGGTCAAGATAGAAGCCGCTTCGAGAACCGACGAAACAGTCTGGATTAACTTGAGAAGGTCCTGGGTTGCTTTTTCCATTTCGCTTAAGGTCTGAAACATCTGTTTGGGTTCGAGAATAATGCTGCCACCGCTCATTTTACTTATCCTTTTCTGCCGGCTAATATCCCGGTCCTAATAATTCTTACTCGCGCTGCACTGTACCGATTGGCCGGTTGTAATTTTATTCCCGGCGTTTTGTTTTCGACACTTTGATTGTAGAGCCAATGCACTTAAATAAGAAGGGACAAAAACAAGACATAAGTAAGACAATTGGGTGGCTTTTAATCTTAAAACCAGGCAAGTTAGGATTTTGAAAGCGAAATCAAGAATTAAATCTGGCAAGCTTCCGCCGCAAAGTTAGTTTTATTTGCGGCGGAAGCACTTAAAAGCTAGGCCAGGATTTTCCCATCATCGTGGTTTAACATTACTTTACGCAGGAAGGGAATCTGGGGCATACCGTAAGCCAAACAGCGGTTATGGAACTCGCGCAGGTTGAATTTGTCGCCCTGTTCGGCCTGGTAATCCTGGCGCAGTTTGTAGAACATGCGCTTGCCCAGGGTGTAATAGAGGCCGCCGGGATCGAAAGTGCTGCGCTGGGCTTCTTTCAGGGCCGTGATGTCTTCCATCCAGGCGTTATCCCGGTAGAACTGGTAAGCCTGTTCCTGGGTCCAGCCCTGGGTATGCAGCCCGATAGAGCAAATATAACGGCAATCCCGGACCAGGGCTTCCTGACGCTGGGCCAACCAGAGTTTCAGGTACTCGGTAGGGTCTTCCTTACCATAGCCCTCCTCCATCATCATCTGCTCGCAATAATGCGCCCACCCTTCGATAAAGGCATAGCTGGTTAAATTGCGGGCTACCTCCGAGTGGGATTTTCGAGCGTGCAAGTGTTGCAGGTAGTGACCGGGATAAGCTTCGTGCATGGAAAAAATCTGGATGGTGTAATCGTTGAAGCGGCTCAACCAGTTTTCCTGCTGGGCGGGCGACCATTCCGGGTTAGCCGGAGTAATATAGAAATGGGCCTCGTTGGCAACCGTTTCAAAGGGGCCGGGAGTTTCCATATCGGCGAAAACCCAGCGCATAAAGGCCGGAGTTTCGGCCACGATACACAGCATTTCGGTGGGCAGGTCAATAACATCAGCCGTTTTCAGGTGGTCACGGATGCCTTCCAGGTAATCCCTGGTCGTGCTGACCACTTTATCATTGGTGGGATGGACTGACGAAACCTGTTCAATCACTTTCTGGAAGGGCATAGTCGGGTCGAGTTGGGCGCAAATGTCTTTGATAGCGGCCTGATTTTCGGCCAGGTCGGCCAGACCCACCCGCAAAACTTCTTCCAGAGAGAGTTCGACACCATCGCCCCACCTCAACATGGCCCGGTAATTATCCGGCCCAATCGCGAAATTATTCTCGGAAGATTTCGGCATAGCCTTGAAGAACTCGACATAGCGGTCCAGGGCGTTAGCGGCGAGGTCGGCGGCAGCTCGCAAGCGGTCGGCCAGGGCTTCATCAGTCAACTCCGGCACAATGGGCAGGTCGGTGTGATAGTACGTGGCAAAACCGCCAAAGGCTTCCAGGGCAATCGCCACCATCGAGTCGGGTAGATTGCGGTCAAGTTTAGCCTTCAACTGCTCAAGGAGGGCCGGAGTCGCTTCCAGGTGGCGGCAAAGAGCCTCGACACGCCCTTCCAGGGGGCCATAATTGCGTTTGAGGTAATTGCTAACATCGAAAATATACAAATAGGGCATAATCGGGTTGCGTTCGTAGAAACGTAACGAGCCGTGGCGCAATTTCTCAAACTCGATATGCGCTTCAACTACCTTGTAGTCAAACTGGCCCTGGTTATCCAGGCTGTTATAATCTACAGTGCTTTTCAACTCGTCGCCATAGCTGACCAACTTGCTGCGAAATGTAGCCACGCTTTCCGGGGAAAAATCCGGCACAAATCCGTCATAGTCGTGGATACCGAGCAAGAAAGAGGCGTTATGGGGGTAGAAAGTGTTGTAATCTTTCAGAAAATCGTGAGTTAATTTATCGAGAATGACCCTGTTGTCAGAAGACATATGTAATAACTCCAGTGGTTTTAAAGTTGGTAAAATTTAACGTTCGGTCTGTTTGAAACGCGGGTCGAGCAGGTCGCGCAAGCTATCCCCGATGAAATTAAAGGCCAGCACTACCGAGGCAATCGCCAGGCCGGGGAAAGTAGTCCGCCACCAGGCATCCAGGTTGCTAACACCAGCGGCGGTCATCACGCCCCACTCGGCATCGGTCGGCTTTGGTCCCAGGCCCAAAAAAGACAGGCCGGAGAAAATCAGAATGCCATTACCAATGTCAATGAAAGTTATTACCAGCACCGGGGCCAGGATGTTTGGGAAAATCTGTTTCAGCATAATACGCAGCGGCCTGGCTCCAACCGCCCGCGAGGCCAGCACATAATCCTGCGACTTGATGGTCAAAACGACGCTGCGAACGGTCCGGGCATAGGCGGGCCACCAGACAATTAAAATAGCGATGACCGCGTTAATCAGACTGCGGCCCAGGGCGGCGGCAATAGTCATAGCTAAAATAATGGTCGGGAAGGCAAAGATAAGGTCGGTAAAGCGCATCATTACTTCGTCAACCCAGCCGCCGAAATAACCGCTGATGAGGCCAACTATCGTAC
>JAYSYV010001471.1:0-2905 GCA_043727245.1 Chloroflexota bacterium
CTCCGACAGGCTGCTAGCACGCTTTGACTTTTTTGGCCCTCTCTCCGACATCCTGCTAGTAAAACTGCTCTAACCCGCTCTACTTCTACGCTAAAAGTACCAGGCTCGTGGTTTATTACCTTACCATAATAAATTGCGGGAACGGTTTTACTAACCTTCAGGGTGGTTTTGGCAAATTTAATTGTTATCCCACCCCAATAAATTACACCCTTGTTGTCAGAAACAAAATTACTTCCAACAGCCGAAAATTGAACAAGATCGCCGACTTTGGCCGTTCTTATCATTGCTTCAGCAGTCTTATACTCGGTATAGAAACTATCTCTTACAACAAGTATGTGGTTGCTATATGTGTAGATCCCTGGTAACAAACCGCTTGCACCTATTAACCAGCCCGCAATTATTAGCACAAATAGGGCGGTCGCAATAGTAATCAAGAGCCAACGGTTCGGTTTCTTAACTGGTGACAGTGCCGGTTAGTAATTTTGAGACATTTGATATTCCTTTCTTTAACAGTAATCAAGTGGGGTAGAAGAATACTTAGGCACAATTCATCATATCCTTCATTTAGAGTTATCCCATTCCAATTCTTACAAGTTTATTATTTTGTTCTCTTTGAAAAAGGTTAGGATTTTTAGCTATGGAGGTTACTTTTCGTAACCGAACTCAGAATTCTGAACCGGACGGGCCAAGTATCCATTGTGCGTGCGTGCGTGTATTTGCCTATACCCCGTTCTTTTATCTACCTCTTTTTGTAAAAGCTTATGGTATTAAACTGCAAGGTGAGCCGGTACTATTACCGCCAGGGCAACATTACCGGCCGCTTTCTATTCAGTTTAGTTTAAGTTTACCGACGATAGCAAGGGCTGGGTTGGCTAGCTCCATTGCGCCAGCCACACATGCCCTGCTCGGTCCCAGTTAGAAAGTATTTACCGTCGAATTGCTGCCCGGTCAGCCCGCGATTAACCATATACCACTGAAAGACCACATTGAAGTAATTGCCCTTCAAGGTATAACCACCAACAACAAGGCTGCCTGATATATTGACATTGCCAGTAGCAGCATCCTGGGTTCCGGTGACGCCGGAACCGTTCTGGACCAGGTGGATGGTACTAATTATTCCCTGGAAATTGATTTTCCAGATGCCGCTCCAACCACAGCCGGCCGGCAACGGTCCAGTACGCACACCACGCCATTGGTAAATAGCCCGGTAGTTACCGCCAAAACCTTTACCATCTCCGTTCATTTCCAGGTGAAGTGTGTTAGAGACCAACGGCCCATAAGTGCCGTCCAGGAATGGCCGTCCATTGGTACCATTGATTGTGCCTGCGATGGAAGTATTGTTTGACCCGTTATACTCCAGGTAAGAACCGCTAACTTTATCGCCGTCCTGGCTCAAGGACATCGTGCTGAAGTTGCTGCTCCAGCTACCGCTAAAACCGCAGCCAACTGGTAATGGCCCGCTCTTTACTCCACACCATTGGTAAATCCCATCCCATAGACCGGTAAAACTGTTGCTGGTGCTGTCCAGTTGGAAGCTAAACAGATTTGATGGTTTATCGTTGTAGTAGCCCATCAAATTTTTACCTGCAACTGTACCGGCCAGCTTATACGTAACCGTTCCGCCATAAGGTTTGTAAGTGCCACTGGCAGAGTTGCCGTCCAGCTTTATAGTGAGACTGGCAAAATTGGTCTTCCAGGTTCCATCAAAGTGGCCTTTGGCCGCAGGCGGATTGGCCGGCGGGTTTGCCGGGGGATTAGCTGGTGGTAGGTCGGCTGGCGGGTTCGAGGGAGGGTTGGTGGGAGTTGTGCCGCCGCTACTTTCCACGTAGCCCCACTGGTAGTAATGCTGGCCCAGGTTACCCATCTCGACCCTGTTAGAAAGAAGGGCCGGGTTGTAGGTCAGGACGCGCCGCTCGAATAGCTGGACCAGGACTAACTGTGCCTGCCCGGCGATTTTAGTGCTGACCCAGTAGGGTTCGCTGATAGCCAGGCCAAAACGTTGCTGGTTGGGTCATCCGTGTAGACCGGCTGGTTGTTAAGGGTAGCACCGGTAGCCGGATTGGTGACCGGGCCGCGCTGGTTCTTGAAGTCTTCAAAAGGCGCCGCTATATTGTGGCCGGTCTGGCTCTGGTAAGCCCCAATCGCAATATCTTCGGGCGAGGTAACGGTTGAAACCACCCCATTTTTAGCGACCGATTGATTAATTAGCTGGCCCACCGCGTTTGGTTTGGATCTGGTGTCGGCGTTGCCCAGGGTCACCAGATTTTTAAAAGAAGCGTAAACGGGCGTGTTCGGGTTATAAGTTACCGGGTCCCCGGCCACCTGGGTCTGGGATGGAGTCAATGTAGTAAAAACATTGTCGCCATCCTGGCGTTTACCGCTAACTAACTCTTTGACGGCCAGGCCAGTAGTGACAAAACCGTTTGCCGGGTTATTTATTTCCATGCGAGCTTTATCCAGATAGAAAACCCGCCGGGTGCCGCCTGGGCTATCGGCATAATTTTCGGAAAGGGTAGTAGGGGCTCCCGGTACGTTTGGTCCCCAGGTATAGGGCCGGTTGATACCGGACGAGCCAACCAGGCCATCCTGGGCAACCCAGCGCTCACGGAACTGGTCAACGCCACCAAAGCTAGGGTCGGCCGCATGGGCTAAGGCCGGTAGCAAAACTGCCCAGGCCGCCAGGGCCGCTATCAATAACTTAACATTAATTCTGTTCCACCATAGAGCGGGTAAATTCATAGATTGCAACACTGTATTTCTCCTTTAGGGAACTAAAAACAATAAACTATTCCAGGATGTGTTAGAATAAAAATCTAGCTAAGCCTGGAGGTAAACCAAAACCAATGGAACTCACGCACTCACTTAAAACTCTCTTCATCGAAACGGCCCGCACTCTCAAAGGTCC
>JAYSYV010001472.1:0-2904 GCA_043727245.1 Chloroflexota bacterium
CGGCCCTTGCTCAACGACCTATATCTGCTGCCAGGCTGTAAAAAATAAAAACCAGCCAGCCCGTGTCACGCCCTTCGGGTGTGCGCCGAAGGGCGTGACAATTTGTTCGTTTTGTAGCTTACTTTCATGCTAATGTTGTGTCAAGATTTACTTAACAGAGTAATAAGCAAAGTACTTTAAAAGAAAAAGCCGCTCCCGGTTAGGGGAACGGCTTTTCAGATTCAAGAGCGAACCTTATTTGACGATGTAAAGCGTACCCGATTGGGCTGCGATTAGCAGATAGCCGCCATTTACTACCGGTGAATTAATGCCGAAGCCCGCATCAGCCGTAGCAAGAACCAGCGAGTTGGAAGATTTATTGGCTTCTACCCGATAAATCTTCTTGTCTTCTGCGCCAAAGTAGATGTAGTCACCAACTACTGCGATGCTGGTGCGAATCTTCGGAGCGCCCGGAACCACAAAAGCGAATGCCGGAGTAGAAGATACGTTATCAGCATCTAATCCATAGACAATGCCATCATCAGTCCCAACATACACTCGGAATTTACCGGCCACGGTGACAATAGCCGGGGAGCTATAAACACCCTGTCCGACAGTAAAGATGTGGGGCGGCAGGATGGAGCCATCAGTGTTCATCGAATAGAGTTTACCGTTGGAGGTAACCACGTATAGATGACCGTTGCCAAACGAGGGGCGAGCAGAAATCGCACCGTCCAGGGCGATGGAGTTGAAGCCCACTACCGCGTTACCATCCTTTTTGAAAGCATAGATTTTGCTGTCCGAGCCAGGCACAAACAAAGTACCGCTGGTATCCTGGATCGGGCCGGTAATCAAACTAACCCCTGCCGGAGCGATTGGCCCCCACTTTAGTACGCCAGTACTGCGTAATACGCTGTAGAGTTTGCCATCACCGGCCACAAAATAAACCGCATCGCTATCTACCAACAGGTCGGTTGTAATTGGGCCGCCCACCAGCGCGGTCATCCAGACCAGTTTACCAGTAGTTTCGTTGATAGCGTAAACCCGGTTATCGCCACCGCCAATATAAACCACTCCATTACGCAGAATTACGTTGCTATTGAAGTTGACACCGTTTAAGGGGTCGGGATACTGCCACTTTTGAACCGGGTTATTGAAGTCGGTCAGGTCAATCGCGACAACTCCAGACCCGCCAGTGCCAACGATTGCCAGCTTTAGGGCAGGGTCGTAGACTGGGGAAGAATTGCTGGAAGGGCCAGCCGGATAAGCTTTTACATTGCCTACCGCGCCATCATTATTGCCAGTAGGTTTGCCTTCACCCAGGAAAGGGTAACGCAACTGGCTGAAATCTAAAGCGCCGGTGTTGGTCGGCGGCGTAGTTGGGGTAGTGGTAGGCGGCGTAGTGGTCGCCTGGCTCTCCACATAACGCCACTGGTAGTAGTGCTGGCCCAGGTTGCCCATTTCCACTTTACTGGAAGTGTTGGCCGGGTTGTAGGTCAGGACGCGGCGCTCGAACAACTGCACCAGGACCAGACGGCTCACACTAGCTACGTTTGTGCTGACCCAGTAAGGCTCACTGATTGCCAGACCGAAAACGTTGGTGGTCGGGTCGTCAGTGTAAACTTTGCGGCCTTCTAGGCGCGCCCCGCTAATCGGGTCGGTAATCGGGCCGGTCTGGTTCATGAAATCGAAGAAAGGTTTGGCAATATTGTGGCCGGTATTGCCCTCAAAAGTACCGACCGTAATATTTTCCGGGGCGGTGATAGTGCCAACCGTACTGTCTTTGGCAATAAAGGCATTGATCGAAGAACCAACCGCGTTGGGCTTGGACCGGCTATCAAGGCCGCCCAGGGTAACTACGCCTGTGAACGAAGCATAGACCGGGGCATTAGGGTTTACCGAAACCGCGTCACCGGCGACCTGGGTTCTGGAAGGCTGGAGTGGCGTAAAGGTGGTATCGCCATCCTGGCGAAGGCCACTTACCAACTCTTTGACCGCCAGACCGGAAGTTACAATACCGTTGGCGGGGTTATTGATTTCCATTCGAGCCTTGTCGAAATATTGAACCTGCCGCGAACCCCCAGGCGAGGTGTTATAAGGCTCCTGTCGAGCGACTGGCGCTTCCGGGACCGATGGACCCCATGTGTAGGGGCGAACAACTCCGGTAGAGCCAACTAACCGGTCTTGTTCAATCCATCTATTCTGAATCAGGGGATTACCAAATGTGGGATCAGCGGCCTGCGCTACTAGCGTCATCAGAGGAATGATAAGCGCCACCGCGCAAAGGGCCGCAAAGGTATACTTTTTCTTCATCGTGCCGTATTCCTTCCATTGTCTTGCTCGAATGCACTGTAAAATGGTCTGTTAAGGCTTGCCCAGAGGGGTCAGACGCTTAACTATTTCCTGCCGGAGACAAAGCTCAATCATAATAAAAATCAACGAGCAGGTATTCGAAGCCAGGAAATCTACTGCGATGTTACTAAGTGGTCCCAGGCTATTATACAATATATTGCGTAATAAACAACTACCCACCACATCACAACACTACATTGCAAGTAAATTTTAAACTAAACCAGCCTATAACCCGGACTTGAGCGAGTACGGTTCCCTGATTTTTATCTGCTACAGGGTTGTTTTAGACCTCCGCTTTTATAACGAACCGGTTCTGGTTTAGTTACACTCCGCTTTGAAAAATTCAGATTTAGGCCGGACATACTAACGATAATACCCCACCTGAAAACCTTCAGGTGGGGTATTAATTTCCAAACCGATTACAGATATAGCCATAGCCCTGTTAGAAACTCGAAAACTTTAGCCTAACGGAGCGGCGTTAGAACCCGGTCCAAAATTGGCTTGATTTCGGCCAGAATAGCGGCCTTTTCGTCTGATTGAGCTTCCCGGCGGCGAGCTTTTAGATATGCCAAT
>JAYSYV010001473.1:0-2901 GCA_043727245.1 Chloroflexota bacterium
TGGCAACCGCTAGCCCTGTTTTGCCGCGACCTGGAAAAGTTCTTTCATCATCACGTCCAGGCCAACGTTTACCTGACCCCTAAATCGGCCCAGGGCTTCAAGCCTCATTACGATACTCACGATGTTTTCATTTTGCAAATTGCCGGACAAAAACACTGGCGAGTCTATGAACCGCCGCTGGCTTTGCCCCACCGCAGCCAGCCGCCCGATAACGCCAGTTTGCGTATAAATCCTGGCAAGTTGGTGCTGGAATTTAACCTCATACCAGGCGATATGCTCTATTTACCGCGTGGTTATGTCCACGAAGCCCTGACTTCGGAAACTGAGTCTTTGCATATTACCGTGGGGATAACTGCTTTTACTTATATTGAGGTGTTAAATGAGGTAATGAATGAAGCCATCCAGGCTCTCAAACAGGAACCGGTTTTCCGCCAATCTTTGCCGGTCGGGTTTAGCGGTGAGGAAGAAGTTTCGGATGCACTAAAGGAACGTCTGATTGAACTGGTTACACATCACCTACGCCAGAGCGATTTGAGCAAGGCCGCCTTTAAATTACAGCAGCGTTTCATTAACAACCGGGAAGCATTGCTGGAAGGCTATCTCCTGGAATTACCCCGGCTCGACAACCTGGCCCCGGCCCAATGTGTCCGGCAGCGACCTGGCAATGTCTACCGGCTAACCCTGGCCGACGACCAACTTTCGCTCGTCTTTCACGGCAAAACGGTGACTTTCCCCGGCTATGTTGAGGAGTCTTTACGTTTTATTGTGGATCAGGCCGAAAGAACCTTCAAAATCGATGAAATTCAGGGGCCACTGGATGATGAAGGGAAAATAGTGTTAGTTCGCCGCCTGGTACTTGAGGGATTCTTAAAGTTGGCCGATTAACCGAAGCAAAAATCTTATCGGATATATTAAATTTAATATTTTTCGGGGGAATTGTTAGCTTAAATGTAATGTTCATGAAGTAAAATTTAAAAACTCTAAAAGACTTTAAAGTAGAGTAGGTTACTTTGCATTAATACTTTAGTACAAACTAATTATGTGTAACGGATCAAGAATGGGTTCGACTATCCAACTCATCCTAACTTTTTAGATGGACTATCTAAACTGTTATTATTTAAGATTTAGCTGAATTGGAAAGTCAGGTTAGATTGCAAACAGAAAACTATCGGTTAAACGTCGTGATTGCTACTCAGCAAGAAATAGCTGGCATGGAATTTAATCATAATTCCGTAATGGACCTGATAGCTCGGCGGACCCATGAGATAAGTTATGCTGATGGGGTGATTATAGAAATTGCTGAAAATGATGAAGTGGTTATCCAGGCGGCTACCGGGCTGGCTGTACCTACACTAAATTCCAGAATAAAAATAGATTCATGTATTTCGGGGTTGTGTTTAATGACCGGCCAGACCCTCTATTGTCAGGACACTGAACTTGATGACCGCGTAAATCATCCCCTTTGGCTTCAGTTGGGGATTCGCTCGATACTGTTAGCGCCTTTACGTTTCTCGGACCAACAGATTGTGGGTGTCTTAAAGGTTTTCTCGAAAAAGGTTGATGCATTTAACGAGCAAGATATTCGCTCGCTACAGCTTATGGCGGGCTTACTTGGCCTGGCTATGCGCCATATTCGTGAAGTCGAGGCTGCTAATCAGCTCCTTATGAGCGAGTTGGCGAGGCACGAACGTCTGGAGGAGGAATTACAGGCAGCCCTGAAGAAAGAAAAGGAACGCAACCAGCAGACCACCCAGCTTGTGTCCCAGATTTCCCATGACTTTAGAACTCCGCTCGCGGCGATTCAAACTTCGTCTGAATTACTACAATTTTATTCCGATAACTTCTCCCCTGAAAAGAAAACTGAAATCTTTGAACGAATTCATGCCAGTGTGTTCCACCTGACCACAATGTTAGATGAGGCGCGGCCTGGCATACAGGGCGCTGCCGGGAAAGAGTAAACACCTTTGAATTTCAAAAGGGATTATTCTTGCAAAAAACCGGGCAGACCTGTTACCATATCCTTAACAACAAGGAGACTGGCAGGATAGTTCAACATAGTCAGGGGTAAAAATGATCACAAAAATGCATTTTGGGAATACCAGCCACGAAAGCACTCGCATAATCTTTGGGGCAGCGGCCCTGGGGAATGTCAGTCAGGCCGATGCCGACCGTACACTGGAAGTTTTATTCCAATACGGGATTAATCATATTGATACCGCCGCCAGTTACGGCGAATCCGAACAGCGGATTGGTCCCTGGATGGCCGAGCATCGCCAGAAATTCTTCCTGGCAACTAAAACTGGCGAACGTACCTATCAAAAAGCTAAGGACGAGATTCACCGCTCGTTAGACCGGCTGAAGGTGGCCCAGCTAGATTTAATTCAACTGCACAACCTGGCCGATGTCATTGAGTGGCAAACCGCCATGAGCGAGGGTGGCGCTTTGGAAGCCGCTGTAGAAGCCCGTGAGCAGGGGCTGGTCCGGTTTATTGGTGTAACAGGCCACGGCCTGAGCATCGCGGCCATGCATCAGCGCAGCCTGGGGCAATTTGACTTCGCTTCGGTGCTGCTGCCCTACAATTACATCCTTCTCCAGAACTCTAAATATCAGGCCGATTTTGAAGCTCTCTTGAAAATCTGCCAGGACAAGAATGTAGCCGTCCAGACTATCAAGGCCATTGCCCGGCGGCCCTGGGGCATTGACGCAGATAAGACGCACAATACCTGGTACGAGCCTCTGGAAACCAGCGAGGATATTCAGACAGCGGTCCACTGGGTCTTGAGCAATCCGCAGGTTTTCCTGAATACGGCCAGCGATATTCATCTCTTGCCAAAAATTCTGGAAGCTGCTTCCAGGTTTGAGGGCAGGGCCGCTCAGGAGCAGACCCAGATAGCCGGGGTA
>JAYSYV010001474.1:0-2899 GCA_043727245.1 Chloroflexota bacterium
CCAGCGAAGGCCACAACTACGGCCGGGATAAAGTGGTGGCCGATTCAATGAAAAATATGGCCGCCTTCCCGGATTGCAAGGTTATCGCCGCCGACGTAATCTGGAGCGGCAACGATGTGGACGGATTTCACAGTTCGCACCGGATTGCCTGGTTTGGCACCAACACCGGTTGGAGTAATTACGGCCCGCCCACCAACCGCCGGGCCACTCGCATGGGGGGTGGCCCACTGCCTGGTCAAAGAAAACCGTATCGTCGAGGAATGGATTGCCAGGGAAGAAATGAACGTAATCTGGCAACTCGGCCTCAACCCTCACGAACAGGCCAGGAAAAGCGCGGCAGCCGAGGCGGCGGCCGGGCTGAAGCCGCCCGTTCTCCAGAACTTTGGTGAAATTGAACGTATTATTGGACAAACCACACCCGCCGCTTTGCCTCCCAAACCGGACCAGTTCGAGATTGAAAACTTCATCCAGCGTTTCTACCAGGAAGTCTGGAACTGGCGCATGTTCAACAAGATCAACGAATACTGTATTCCTAATTACCAGAGCCACGTCGCCACTAACCGCGACCTCTACGGCCTGGGTGATTACAAAGCTTATATTTTGGGCCTCATGGCCGCTTTCCCAGACCTGATGATGTACGTGGACCATATTTGCGTCCTGGGTGACGAGGAAAAGGGCTACCGGGTAGCGGTGCGCTGGTGGATGCAGGGCAACCACACCGGGCCGGGGCCTTACGGACCACCCAGCGGCAAGCGGGTTCAGCTTCTGGGCTTTACCCACTTTTTAATCAAAGGCGGCAAGTTCGTTAAAGAGTGGGCCTTATTTGACGAGTTCGCTTTGCTCAAACAAATCTACTGGCCCAATTAAATTATTAATTTAACCCGGTCCTGGCAAGGCCGGAAGTAGGCATGACTTAATCAGAAGTGGGTAAATAAGGAAAATGTAAGTTGATACAGGTCTTGCTCTTGAATTTACTGACTTCTGGTTACTTGGCTACAGTTTGTTAAATCTGTGAAAAGGGTTAAAATATATTTTGTTGACGTTTAGATAAAAAAATAAAGAGCAAGCCACTTTGCAGTAGCCTGCCCAAATGAGTAATGTTCCTGTTGAAAAGACACGGAGGCACGGGGCTAAAATTGAGCCAGCTTTGCGTTACAAGGTGGTTAAAAGAGCCTGGAAAAGGCTAAAGTAGCTTAATTGTGATGGCATACTCTCAGATTTTAGCATCTTGGTTCAAAACGTCCGAACCGAACGTTAGTTTGGTTTGACCAATTCAATCTAAACGTCAAATTTTGCATAAATATGCAAAACTTCTCCCGGAATAAAAAGTTATTATTTAAACCTGGCATCCCGGACACGCAGATTTAAAAGAAAGCCATATACTGTAGTTTAAGTAATTAATTGGAAAGGTCCAAAATCATTTATGGGTACACAGAAGTATGATGTGATCGTGGTGGGCCTGGGCGCGATGGGAAGCGCCACACTCTATCATCTCGCCCGGCGGGGCTACCGGGTGCTGGGTCTGGATGCCAATCCCCCGCGCCACAAAAGCGGTTCTTCCCACGGCACCAGCCGGATTATCCGGGAGGCTTACCTGGAAGGCTCGGATTACGTACCTATCGTGCAGCGGGCTTACGAACTCTGGCGCGAACTGGAAGCCGAATCCGAGCAGGAATTACTTAAAATTACCGGCTGCCTGACGATCGGCGAACCCCAAAATACCTTCGTAAGCGGGTCTTTAGCCAGTTGCCAGCGCTTTAACCTGCCCCACGAATACCTTAGCGCCGACGAAGTAAACCGGCGTTTTCCCGGTTATAACCTGACTGAGAATTTGATGGCGGTTTTGGAACCGAATGGCGGGCTGTTGTTCCCGGAAAAGTGTGTTACGGCTCATCTCGAACAGGCTTTGATTCACGGGGCCGAAATTCATCACGATGAACAGGTCTTGAAGTGGACTGCTCCCGGCGAAAATGAAGTAGAGGTCAAAACTGCTCTCGATGCTTATACGGCTGAACGCCTGGTAATTACCACCGGCCCCTGGGCCAGCGAACTACTGGCCGAACTGGGTATCCCGCTCAAGGTCTGGCGCATCGTCAACGCCCATTTCGAGCCGGATAACCAGGCTCGTTTTTTGCCGGGAGTTTTCCCGGTCTATTTAATGGAAGTGCCGGAAGGGGAATATTACGGCTTTCCGCTTCTGCCAGGCGAGGGTCTGAAACTGGGCCGCCACGATATTGGAGAGCTTTGCACCCCCCAGACTATCAACCGGACGGTAGACCCGGCCGAAATCCAGATGTTAAAAAACGTGGTTGACAAATATATGCGCGGTGGAGCCGAATCGTTCAAGTGGAGCCTGACCTGTATGTATACTCTCACCCCCGACCGCAACTTCGTGCTGGACCGCCATCCTTCCCAGCCCAACGTGGTTTATGGTTGCGGTTTTTCGGGACACGGATTCAAATTCGCGGCGGCCATTGGTGAAATCCTGGCCGAAATGGCCGTGGATGGCCGGACCAGACATTCCATCGAGTTTTTGTCCGCTTCTCGTTTCAACAAAGACGCTCAACTTATTCAGAAGTAGAGGGACGGGTGCAACAGTGAATCCAAGCAGGGTTACTTCCGTTGATGTAGCGCGGCTGGTAGGTGTTTCTCAGTCTACCGTCTCTCGAAGCTTTAGTAACGATACCACCGTTGCCCCGGAGACTCGCCGAAAAGTCATGAAAGCGGCGCGTGACCTGGGCTACACTCCCAACGCGATAGCCCGTAGCCTGGCGATGCAGCAGACCAACATAGTCGGTATCCTGGTCGCGCATAGTTCAAGCCCGTTCCAACCCTACGTTATGGAAAAACTTATCCAGGGTTTGCAGCGAATCGGACGTCAGGCCCTTGTTTTCACACC
>JAYSYV010001475.1:0-2896 GCA_043727245.1 Chloroflexota bacterium
CCCATGACATAGGCAACAAAAGCCTGGGCGGCAGCGGTGTTTGAAGCACCTTTAAGGCTGGAAATTGGGTAAGCTGCCAGCGTGTTGAACTGGTCAGGAATTGACAGGGTGGTCAGGTCAGGCAGAACCTGGGCCGAAATGTCGGTCAGGTAACACACCCCGGCATCAGCCTCACCCAACTGGATTTTGGCGACCACCTGCTTGACGTTGCTTTCCTGGCTGACGAAGTTAGCCTGAACTCTGGTGGAAAAATCGGAGGTAAAGGCCGCATCTTTGCTCATTTTATCGAGAGCCGTCAGGGTATAACCGCCCACCGGCACGTCCTTTTGAGCGGTCACGAATTTCAAGCCGGGATTAGCCAGGTCTTGCAACTTCGTAACTTTGGCGGGGTTATTTTTAGGAAGAATGACCACCAGGCGATTGCGGGCGAAAATAGTGCCTTTATCGGTTACCAGACTGCTTTTGAGGGCGTTGTCCATCTCGGTTTGGTTGGCACTGGCAAACACATCAGCCTTTGCACCTTGCTCAAGCTGGGCGCGGAGAGTATTGGAACCGCCAAAGCTAAACGTGACTTTGAGGCCGGGATTAGCTTTCTCCAGGTCGGCTTTAATCTTGTTAAACGGCTCTGTCAGGCTGGAAGCGGCATAAACAACCACTTCGCCAGTAACATTAGCCGCCGTAATGGTGGTGCTAGAGGTAGTGGTCGCAGTTGTTACGATGGTGGTGGCGATAGCAATGGTAGCAGCAGTCGTAGGTGGAATACTGGTGGCGGTACTATCCCCGCAGGCTCCTAAAAGCAAGCTGAACAAGCTTAATAGAGTCACCATTATGCCCAACCCGGTCATTTTGGGCGGGTTTTTAGACATAAGCTTTCTTCCTCCACTTGAAAATCATTTTTTCTTAAAGCGAATGTTTCCATTCGAGGCATCCCAGGAGAAGTCAAATTTTTCTGAGCAAAAAAATACTCATATTATGAGTTTTATTTCAGACTTGATTATAAATTTTACCATTATTTCTGTCAAACTCACTCCGATAAGTTTATTAATCGGCCCTTATAATGAATTACAATACTCAGAGGTTTAATAAACTTGGAGAGAGGGAATATTTTAGGCTTAACGCATTATAGTTGAGATAAAACATTCGGTGAAGCTTGCGATAAAACTTATAGAGGTTGATCTACCGGGGGCTTGAGAATGCGTTAATGAAAATCAGCCGGGCGCACTTCGGGACAGCCTTAAAAAAGACTGTCCCGAAGTGCGCTGTAAAGTACTCAACCTGACGATCCGGCCTGAACCCAAAATCAAGCCTGTAATTTTTCCAGCAAAGCAATACTGTCCTTCAATCCGCCGGGGCGGTTACGACTTAACCAGACTTGCCTGTATTCTTCAATCATATCGGCTATTTCTACGGTATATTCTGACTTGAAGCGAGCGGCATCGCCAGCCAGCAAACCTCGCTGACAGGCTAAACGCATCATCCGGGCGGCTAAGGTGAATTCCCGCTTGATTAATTCCGCATCCGAAGCGGCCATACGGCTTTCCTCCAGGGGCGCTAAAATTTGCTCAATCAAAGTCAAGGCTTCTTGGAGTGTAGCCTCATCCACAAAACGTAACCTTCCATCAGCGTTGGGTGGGATATGTTGAATGCTTTTCCGTTGAGCCTGGGCTAACTGTTCATCGGTATATTGTAACATCCAGAAAAGTTGTGTACCGTTGTTGCGGGCTAAACCGGGTAGTCTGTAAACCTCACCTAATTCGTAAGCAAGTTTGCCCATCACCCCGGCCCGGTCTTCAAAAGCGTGGCGGCTCAAAGCATCCATTACATCCAGGTTACGATTAGTTTCCAGGGACCAGGACAGGGCGGCCCCAACCGCGATACCAAGATAACTGACCGGTAAAGTTTGCCAGTGGCCCAGGTCGCCCCAATCGGTTATGAGATACCCGCTGGCCCCGTATTTTAACCCGGCTTCGGCGGCATTTAGCAGGTTACCGATGGCATTTTTAGTGCGCCCGCCTATAGTACACCAAGAGGAAGTTCCGGGACATACGTAAAACGGAATACCAGATGCCTGGAAGCGGCTGCACTCAAGGTCAAAAGGATGGTTTTCTTCGTAGCCCCAATCCAGCGCCACCAACTCTTTGGGCAGCAAAGGTATCACTTCAGGCGCTTCCTGCACAATATCTCCCCAGAATTGCACCGTATAGCCGCGTCCAATCAAGTTTTGACTGATTTTAAGCAGAAAATCGAGGTAGACTTTATATTTACCTACCTGTTCGCAGAGTTCTTTGCTCTTGCCCTGGCCCAGGTCAAAAGTTTCATCGCAGCCGATATTGACCTGGCGGCTGGAAAAGTGGGGCAGCAATTCATCAAATAAACTTCGCATCAGTTCAAAGCTGGCCGGGTTGGTCGGGTCAAGGCTGAATGGGCCTGTCGAAAACCCCCAGGGGGTCTTGAAACCTTCTTCTACTTCGGCCAGGGAAGCGTAGCGCATATGCGTCAGCCAGCGATGCATATGCCCAAAAGAATTCTGGTTTGGGACCAGTTCGATGAACCGCTCTTTGCAATACCTATCCAATTCCAGGATGTCCTGGCCGGTCATGGGTGAGGCTTCTTGCCAGACTTCGGGATGGTTCAAGTAGGCAAAGGTATGCTCGGTATAGAGTTGAACCTGATTTATTTTCCACTCCGCCAGCTTATCAATCAAACCCAACAGGGTTGGCATGGTAGGCACTTTATCCCGGCTAATATCCAGCATAAAACCCCGCACCGGAAAATCGGGCCAGTCGGTTATATCCAGGCAGGGCAGGGTCTGGCCGCTCTGTTTAATAAGTTGGTTCAGGGTATTTATGCCATAAAAAATCCCGGCTGGAACGCTGGCTTCCAGGGTAATGCGATC
>JAYSYV010001476.1:0-2887 GCA_043727245.1 Chloroflexota bacterium
GGACCCGGCCTTGCACGACGACCTTGTGATGAGCGCGGCCTTGGTAGCGGTGCTGGAAGGGCAGGACTGGCGGCCGAGGAAGGCAGTTGGGAGTGGTGGAGGGGAAGGGTGGTAATGGAAAGGATAATTTTTATTCAGGATGGTTGAACTGAGTAAATGAAGGGTTCCAGATCCATTCCTCTGATTTAAGGATTTCCTCAATCAAAGGGAAGTCAACTTCCAAAAATTGGCTCCACTGACGGTTAATTTCGGTTTGAAGGGATTCCTCGGTCGCAAAGGAATAGTTTTCCGGCCTGAGAAAGGGCCGCGAGTATATTTCATACCATCTTATGTTGTTAATAGATTTTGATTTGAAGATTTCAGGATGAGTTTTAGCCATGTTTAGAAGTTTATTACGGACTTGTTCATTGCCCGGTCCAATAAAAATTGAAAGGTTGAGTTTTCCAGGGTTGTTTAAAAATTCCATTAACAGAATACGGTTGGAACTTGTCCAATTAGAGGCTGTTAGTAAAGCGGGAACCTCCCAGGACCGGGAAGCAAAACGAATGTAGCGGTTATCAGATTCATCAAGGATGGTATCCGGGTTGTTCTGAATGAGGCTTTCAAGATACTGCCGAATTGAGGGGGTAAAACTTGGCCTATATTGATAAATGAGGTCAAGGGCTTCTTTGTGTTTGTGGTAAAGATCCTGGCACAACCTGGCTATATCTCGATTGGTCACAATGTGCCTCCTTAACATTTGAGCATAATGAATCAGCAGGGTTTTTACATCTACAGCAGGCTCCTGGCCTGGGAGGGTAATTATTTCCTCGATTGCCTCAGCTACAAGGGTATAACTGCAGGGTAAATAGGCTTTATCGGAAGGCGGTGCGCTGCCAGGGGTGAGGAAAAGATAAAGAGCCTGCCAATCCCCGTAATTTCTTTGAACAATTTCCCTATAACGCTGCAACTGGCCGGAATGTTCAAAACTGTCAATTTTATTCTCAATTACAACCACCAGTTTATGAGTTTTGGACTCAAGCAGGATATCAATGTTTTGCCATTCTCTTCGCACAACGATAGGGTCAAGAGTAAAGCGGGCCAGTTGGTCAGGGGTAAAGGCAAGCGAGGAGGAGGTGTAAGGGAAAAGGACTTTTTGGAGGAAAAGCCGGGTAAAGGCAGCATCAAGACCGTGATTCTGGCTGGGGTTAAATAAGTAAGCTAAAAAATCGGAATGGGTCAGCTCATTTCTGACCTGGCCGACGGCTTCAAAAATATTAAACTGTTTTAGCCGGGCGGTTAGACTTTCAAGGTCGTTCTCTAACGCGTTCAAAGCAGATTCACTTATCATTTCTTTTCGAGGAGAACTCATAGTTAAGCCTGACTAATATCAAAAACTTAAGAATTAAGATTAGGAGTTGGGTATAACTGGCCCGGTTTTGGACAACGGCTTGACGGTGGGCACGACACATGAAAGGCAGTTAGAAAAATAAAAATGCAGAACCCGCCCGCAGAACGGGTTTGGTGTCCTGCACCTTAATTCTTGATGTACGGCATAAGGCCGCTTTGCAGACGAAGATAAGCCTCAACCATGGTCTGCTGGACGGCTGAACGGTTCGAAGGCGGCATCTGGTAGCCGCCTTTGAACTTAAACCGGAGGTGAGAGGCACGTTCGTTATCTTGCCGTTCCCAGTTCAGGCCGGGGCCAACTGCCTGGTCAATTTTAGTTTTGCTTGCGGCAAGTGTATCAAAAGCCTGTTTGTTTTTCTCAGCACTATTTTTTCCAAAATCAATATAAAGGTCTACTTCGGTCTTTTCGGCGTAAACATTAAAATAAAAAACGAACCCAGGCTTTCCGCTTGGAACACTCAGAAAATAACTCTTTGTTGGTGTTTTATTAACGAGGAAGGGTAGTTTACTCTTGCCTAGTTCAATAAAACTTTTCCAAAATTCATACTGGGCCTGCTTGCGCGCATCCCAATCTTTTTTCTCGACCCCAATTTCTTTAGCCTGGTGGTCAGGTCCGGCAATGACGGTAAAAAGGGGCGCATAGGGGGAACCTTGAATGCGGATTGCCTCGACTTTCACAAGATAAAAGGAAATAGCGGCTGGCGTGGACTCGTTGAGCCAGGTAATAACCTTCTGATGTTCGGCCCGGGGTTCTGGGGTGATCCAGATGGCAGTGGCGGCATCGAGATTCACCAGGTAGGTAAGCAACTGCCCAAGATGAGTATGGTCAGTCTTCTCAAGTTGGTTTTCGATTATGACTTGACGGCCCTCAGAATCCTCGCAAAGTAGGTCGAGAGAGAAGCTGCCAACGGCTTTTTCTCTTGCAATAACTGTAAGGGCAAGGTTAAGGCGCTGCGAAAGAGCCTCAATATTCTTTTCCAACCAGGGGGTAAAATCATATGCTTCTTTAAAAAACGCCTTTTTGATATTTACCGTTTCAAGCAAGGCGATGGTTGGCGGTGGAGTGGACTCACCTAATTGTATAGATGTTACCTGGAAAATAGGTACAGCCGCGGGAGTATCGGATTGGTCGTCCAGATCAGGAGTTAGCATAATTTCCCTTCATGGAGAGCAAAAATAGTCTGAGGCAGCGAGTGATTAACATAGTAACACCTGAGGGTAGGATTTACAAGACAGCCAGTCCAAATCTAAATAGAGGTTTGGCCCCGAAGTACAAATTCTAAGATTCATTATGTGTTAATTACAGATACGCCAGGACAATGGTAAAGAATAGTCCGGTAAGGGTTAGTAACAAACAGAGGTGGGCCTTGAGTGTTATTGACGTTGTATGGAAAGGAACAAACGGTAATAATTTCTGGGTGGGACGCGGCGGCGAAACAGCTTGCGCGATTGTAGATCATTGCATGTCAAAGGGCGCAGATGGGACGCGGGCCACTTT
>JAYSYV010001477.1:0-2886 GCA_043727245.1 Chloroflexota bacterium
GGTGACTGGCTTGACCTGTTTCTCGAATCGCTCGTCGGAAATGAGGCACACATCCGGTTTATGTACATCGCCGTTAGCCATCATACATTCGAATTGGTCGGGATAGGCTTGCCCAAAACCAACGAACCGGGCCGCTGATGATAAAATTTCCTGAATAATACCAGCAATGCGCCGTTCTTCTGAGTTAGTCATCTCTTGCCACACCAGCCAGCCGTTAAATAGTTCCAGCGGTTCTTCGCTCAAAAGCAACCAGGCGTTAGCAGCAGTATATGGCCCTTTGTAATCGCGCCGGTAAGCTGCCTCATAATCTGGCGGCCAATCTTGCCTGGTTTCGTAATTGGGTGTTCGTTTGCGTTGAAGGGCCGAACCATTATTATGGGGTCTTTTTTTTGTTATCAGAGTTTGACTTACCATGACTCTTTACCTTTTAATGCTATCCAATTTGAGTCGGCTTTCCGCTCATATATGCTATTTTGAATTATAACATATTCTTCAGGGGTAATACCCTAGCAAGCTATTACTCCTTTAATTACACATCAGGTTGGCAAGGTAGTTATGAATGGGGCAACAGTGATTTAACTGTCCAGCAGAGCATCAGCCTCGATTTCGACCAGTTGGCCGGGCGAAATGAGGCGGCTAATTTCGACCATTGTCGCTGCCGGACGAATTCTAGCGAAAAACTCACCGTGCGCCCGGCCAACCGCTTCCCAATTCTCGATATTAGTCACGAACATACGGGTGCGGACAACATCCTGGAGGGTAGCCCCGGCCATGTGAAGCGCCCGTTCGATGTTGAGAATGGCCTGTCGGGCCTGGACATAAGCGTCACCCTCTCCGACCAGTTCACCGTCCGGGCCGGTAGCGGTGCAGCCTGAAACGAATACAAACGGCCCCTTCTTAACCGCCCGCGAGTAACCGACCAGCGGTTCCCAGGGCGTATTTGTCGAGAAATTCTGGCGTTCCATGGCAACTCCTGTTATTCGCTAAACTTTCGGGCCAGGTTCGCGCAAATTAGACCCGCGAAGCCGCCGCCTGCTTGATAATTCCCATCATTTCTTCTACCCTGGTACACTTTATACGTGGACGGTTCTGGGCTTTACCCAGTGCGACTTCGTGTGCGTTGAGGGCCAGCCAGTCCTGGAAGGTTACGTAATCCAGCGCTTTTCCTTTAAGCAACTGCTCCACCAGGGCCGGGTCGCGTTTGGCATCATTTATACCCTTCATTTCCGGCAGGTCGGCCACCATTGACTGGACCGTCGAAAGCGAGTCGGGTTTGTTGGTCCCGATGATGCCGGACGGGCCGCGTTTGGCCCAGCCGACCACGTACTGGCCCACCTGATTTTCGCCGGTTGCCAGGTTGATTACCCGACCGGCCACGTTTGGGATAGTGCCGGTTTTACTGTCGAAAGGAACGCCATTCAAGGCTACACCCCGGTAGCCGACCGAGCGGAAAATCAGGCCGACATCCAGCGTTTCAGTCTGGCCGGTCCCAATAGCCCGCAAAGTGCCATCGTCCTGGACCTCCAGCTTGTTTTTCTCAATCTTCAGGCCGGTAACATGGCCGTCTTCCCCGATGATTTCGAGCGGCGAGGTCAGAAATTTGAAAACCACTTTGCGCGGCTTGCTATACTCGGTATTTTCAAGATAGCGGCGCAGGGTCGTCACGTTTCGGGTGGCGTTTTTATCAGTCGCCAACCCCTCCTCGCTGGCCTGGTCCAGTTCCAGGTCTTGCTGGTCTACCACCACGTCCACCCCTTCCAGTTCCCCGAATTCTTTCAGCTCCGGGTTGGTGAAGGAAGCCTGGACGGGGCCGCGCCGACCCAGCAAATAAACTTCTTTTACCTTGCTCCGGCGAAGTTGTTCCAGGGCATGGTCGGCAATATCGGTGGTAGCCAGGGCTTCCGGGTCACTTACCAGGATGCGGGCCACGTCCATAGCCACGTTACCGTTGCCGACCACAACCACTCGTTCGCAGGAAAGGTCGAAACTCAGGTCGCGATAATCGGGATGACCGTTGTACCAGCCCACGAAAATGGTGGCCGGAAAGCTGCCTGCCAGGTCTTCGCCGGGAATACCCATCCGGCGGTCCGATTGCGCCCCAACAGCGTAAATAATCTGGTCGTAAAGCGGCAAAAATTCTTCCAGGATAACATCTTTGCCAAAGGTAACATTGCCGAAATAGCGAAAGTTGGGGTTGGTCGCGGTCTTATCATAGACTCTGGTGACGGTCTTGATTGTCTCATGGTCGGGGGCGACCCCTTCCCTGACCAGGCCATAGGGTGTGGGGAAGCGGTTGAACATGTCCACCTGACAAATCAGGCCGGGTTGTTTAAATAGAGAGTCCACGGCGTAAAAAGCCGCCGGTCCTGCCCCGATTATGGCTACGCGCAGGGGGCGAGCAGCCGTACCAATAGTCTGTTCCACGGGTTATATGCTCCTACATTGCAGCAACAGGTTAAGGCTTTTAGCCTGTCGTATCAATTACTAAATAGTTGAAAAATTTATTTTTAGTTTTAGACCCCACTCTGGGGTAACTTTTTATTTTAAGATTGTGAACTCTTGTGCAATCTTTTAAAATTATAACATATTCTTGCGCTTAGTCCAACTGTAAATTGAGGTAAATTAGGCTCAGAAAGGTATACAATAAGTTAAAAACTCTGTTCATATCGGAAAAAACTATGCTACAATAAAAAGGTGAAGTGCGTGCTTAATTATACCCCTGCAAAAGCAAATACTACCTGGACCGGTTATAAATAATAGGAGTTATGGCAATTATGGCGATGACGGTAATTGGGTTCTACCATAAATATAGTGAAGCGTTACAAACCATAGAAGACCTGGTAGCTAACGATTATGACCCGGAACTGATAAAGCTGGCTTACGCCC
>JAYSYV010001478.1:0-8813 GCA_043727245.1 Chloroflexota bacterium
CCCTTTTTAAGCACTTGCCCGGCGACCGAATCCTCGATAGGAAAAGCGTTATCCAGGCTATGCCGGGTCAGGTTAAGTAGGCCGACATCGGCTTCAAAGTCGAAACGGGAGCGAGCCGCATCCAACAGGTAGAGCGCGGCGGCGGGCAATTCCAGCAAGGTGCTGGCGGCCCTGGTAATTTGCTGAAAAAGTTCTTGCGTCTGGATAGATTGGTTAAGCTGGCTGGTAAGCTCGGCCAGGGTTTGAGCGCGTTGCTGGGCGATACGGGCCTTTTTATAAAGATGGGCATTTTCAATCGCAATGGCGGCCTGGCGGGCGAAAATAATCAGCCACCATTCGTCTTCGGCGGTAAAGACCTCCGCTCCGATTTTATCGGTCAGATAGAGGTCGCCGGTAATCCGGCCCTGGACCGACACCGGCACACCCAGCAGGCTGGTCATCGGGGGGTGATTGGGTGGAAAACCGCAACTGCGCGGGTCTTCGGCAATATTGGGGATACGCAAAGGCTGGCCCTGCTTGATGAGCGCTCCCAGCAAGCCGTGTCCTCGCGGCGGCTCGCCCAATAATTTCCGCTGCTCTTTAGTAATACCGCTGGTGATAAAAGAGGTTATCAGGCCGGTTTCATCAACCACACCCATCGCGGCATACTTGGCTTTGCCAACCTCTCGGGCCGTATCGGCTATTTTTTGCAGCACAACATCCAGGTCTAATTCGCTGGTAATGGCGACAAAAGCATTCGAGATAGCCTGCAACCGACCGATAATACTATCGCCGTCCGAGCCGGACGGTAAGGAAAAGAAGTCATTCATAAGAACTAAATTTCACTACAGAGTTTTAGCCACAATCCGACTAAATACCATCGCCTAAATTACTTCAACAGGCAATGCTATTATTGCGCGGCTTTTAAGTACTTTTATTGATTACTAATAGCATAACAGCTTCATTTAGCAGCGTCAACGCCCTTAAATAGAGTCAGGCAAAGTCTGGGCTTAAATGCTACAAACTTAACTTTCGGACATAACATGAAGAATAGAGAAATGAACAATAAGAAATTGGAACTTTTAACAAAGAACTGGAAAACCTGATTAACTCCAACCACCACCCGGTGTAGCCTGCCAGCGATGCCACAAGGCTCTATCGGTTCCCATACCGAATAGTTCCAGCCGCTCGTCCTGGTTCTGGGTTACTACCGGGTCGCCGGCGAAACTGCCGCCCAGGCTCTCCCAGCCCGACCAGGGGCCGTTCGCTAATGTCTGGTACATGTGCCAGAACTGGTTGTCGATCCCGCGCATGAACACTTCTAACCGTCCATCGTGGTTGCGGCCCACCGCGATATTCCCAACACCACCGGCTCCACGGGGCGTGGCTCCAGACCAACCTCCGTTAGGCGTTACCTGGTAATGATGGTGCAAATTGTTATCCGTTGCACGAGCGAATATTTCCAGCCGGTTGTCATGACTGAGGGCCAGGACAGGGGCACTGCTGTACCAGCCGCCCAGCGGTTGCCAGCCCGACCAACCGCCGCCAACCGAAACCTGGTAGTTGTGAACCAATGAGCTATCCGAGCCCAACCCGAAAATCTCCAGCCTGTTGTCGGCGTTCCGGCCTACTGCCATATTACTCATAATATAACCGCCTAACTCGTACCAGCCCGACCAACCGCCGTTTGGCGTATTCTGCCAGGCGTGATATGCCCCGTTATCGCTACCAATCACGAAAAGCTCCATCCGGCCATCGTGAAGGTAGCCAACAGCCGGGTCGCTCACAAAAGTTCCACCCAGCGCCTCCCAGTTCGACCAACCGCTGTTCGGTGTGGTCTGGTAAAGATGCCACAGGCCGTTATCGTTACCACGCACAAAAAGCTCTAAACGTCCATCCTGGTTCTGACCGGTCACTACCCGCCCGCTACCCAGCCTTCCACCACCACCCAATTCTGCCCAACCGGACCAGCCGCCATTTGGAGTATTTTGCCAGATATGGTGGAGCGTGCCATCAGCCGGTTGCAAAAATAATTCGAGCCGCCCGTCAGCGTTCCGACCTACCGCCGGGGAACACAACAAATTACCACCCATTGACTGCCAGCCCAGGTTAGAGGGCTGGTTAAATCTATAATTTTGCATTTTAGTATCCTTTAATCTCGGTAAGCTTTAAAATTGCTCAGGGTTTTTGCCGGGAAATGAATTACATTTAGTTATAACAAGCCTGTAAAGCCAAGTCAAGATGGGAAAGTAGCCCGTAGCCGGTAGTTAATGAGTTTATATTATTTGAGCGCGTTGTTGTAAATGTTAGGGGCTATAACTTGATTAGACTTTTTATTATCTCCGGCTGTTATAATAGTTGCGTCGTTCATTGGAATAGGCATAGCAAGCAAAGTGAATTTACCAATCGGAAAGGGCATTATAAAAAGCGTTGGATAGCCAAGAAGATACAACCAGTAAAATAGCCAAAGAAAACAACCCGACCGGGCCAGTGACAACCCTGACTGTTTTTCATTTTAGCGGAAGGAACCGGTTGTGGGCCTTTATGCAGATGGGGCTGGCCCGGCCTTTATTGAAAAGGTTGCCCGGTCTGCGTTTTTATAAAATGTTGGGGACGGGACGGGGTAAAATATTTTCGCTCCGACCGGATTGGTCCCGCTATGCGTTTCTAGGGGTGTGGGAAAGCGAAAATGCCGCCCGTGATTTTCTGGAAAACTCGACATTCATGGGTCGTTACCGAACTCATTCAAACCACCAGACCAGCGCTATCCTGCGTACTATTTCCGCCCACGGTAAGTGGGACGGTCGGAACCCTTTTCTACCGGCGGCTGCTTTTTATACAGAGGGCCGGATTGCTATCCTGACGCGGGCCAGCATACGGCCTGCCCGGTTAGCGGCATTCTGGCGGCAGGCAGCCAGCGTTAACGATAAGTTTGCTCAAACACCGGGCCTGCTAAGTTCAATCGGTATCGGGGAAGCCCCTTTTATGCGGCAGGCCACTTTTTCTATCTGGGAAAACCTGCAACAGGTCAAGCAATTCGCTTATGGGGAAAACGAACACCGCCGGACCATTCAGCGGGTCAGGGACGAAGGCTGGTACAGCGAAGAACTCTTTGCCCGTTTCGCTATCGTGGAGATTAGCCAGCCTTTCCCCTGAAATAAAGCGGAATTAATCGGCCTGGTCGCCCTCCAGGTCTGAGTCGGTTCCTTCCACGCCGTACCCACCTTCTTCGTCCTGAATTGACTCATAACTCAGGTTATCGGCGGGGTCGGTGATACTGTCGTCACCCACATCACCAACGCCCAGGGCCGTCTGGACTTCATCATCCGGGTTTGCGCCACCTTCAAAACCCTGGGCCGCTTCACCCAGGCTCAGATAGCCACCACCCTGGATTTCGTTGCCGGTATCCGGCCCGATTTCTCCATCCTCGCTGTCCTGCTCGTAACCGACGCTAAAACCCGGCTCGATATGCATTCCTATATCATCAGCCACACCGGTCGAACCTTGCAATGTCGGGTCATCACCAATACCGGACCCACCACCTGGCCCCGAATTTTCATCATAATCGCTCCGGTTGCGGGCCAGACTGTGGTCAAAACCAATTTTACCAACGTTGCCGTGTAAGTCAGCGGAGTCAACTCCGACATCGCCCAGTTGGCTATCCAATTCTTCGTGCTGAATGTAGTCTTCTTTTTCCTGTGACATTATTTAATCCTTTCTTCTTGCTGCTTTAAGTTTGCAACTTATGTGCCAGCAAGGGTTTTGAATGTAAACCAGTAAATCTGGAACACTATTCATACTTTCTTTACCTTTGTTGACCTGTTTGTTCACCGCAATATTCTATCCTAAAACTAGAAAGATTAATACGAAATACTTTATGGTTTCAAGAATTGAGAAATGAGGCGAATTATGAAAACAAACTATCTATACAATGAACATAACGATGAAGTTCGGCGAACCTTACCCCGGTTGGTTTTAGATATAAGCCTTCTGTTTGTACTGATACAGACCGGGCTGGCGGTTCTGAACATGGTCGGTCATTTTATCGTGGCTCATTTCAAACATTAAATTACAGTGTGGCTGTTTCTGCCTTGTTTACTGCAAGGCAGTTTTATGTATTAAAAATATAGGTTTTAAGTTAAAATAGACCCAGGGCAATTACTACGCAGCACTATTAGGCTTCTAAGTTACCAGAGAAATAACCGGATGAGCCAGGATATTGAAGGGAACAAAAATAGCTATGAGCAGTTAGCCGGAGAATACACCCGGCGAATTTACGATGAGCTGAAAGATAAACCCTTTGACCGGGAGCTTTTAGACCGGTTCTCACTGACTGTCGCCAGGGCAGGGCCGGTTTACGATATAGGCTGCGGTCCAGGTCATGTGGCCCGCTATTTGCACGAAACAGGAGTAGATGTTACCGGCGTAGACCTCTCGCCTGAAATGGTCGAACAGGCCCGTCAGCTCAACCCTGGCCTTAAATTCAAGGTGGGAAATATGGCAAAGCTTGATCTGGCCGAAAATTTTCTGGCTGGTATAGTCGCTTTCTACTCGATAATCCATATTCCCCGGCCCCAGGTGGTCAGCGTCTTGCAAGAGTTTAGCAGGGTTCTCCGGCCAGGTGGTTGGCTCTTACTGGCCTTTCACAAAGGCAACGAAATTCGCCATTTTGATACACTCTGGGAAATAAAAGTAAATCTCGACTTCATCTTTTTTGAGCAAAAGGAAATGGAAGACTATCTCCATATGGCCGGATTTGAAATTACTGAAAGCCTGGAGAGAGCGCCATATGAGGGAGTGGAAGCAGCCACCAATAGATTATACCTCCTGGCCTGCAAACCGCTGTAACACGAAATTGCACCTTGGAAAAAAGCTCAGCCGATAAGCGTCCTGGTAGCGAAACATTCTACTTTTCCGACATATGCGTAGGGATAAGAAAAGCCGGTCGTTGACCGGCGCATTTCTTTGGAACATTAACTGCTGTCTGGTCAGGCTGGGGTGAAGGGACAAGCGTTTTAAGCCCGTTTGGGGACAGGGTTAGGTATGGGTCTGGGGATTTTCTTGTAGCGATAACCGGCCAGGGCGCGTTCTAGCAGGCGAAAAAGCTGGTCGGCCAGGACTGCTATTGTAATTACGAGGATAATTCCGGCTGCTATAATGCGCGGTGCGTTGCTCGGTTTAATATATTGGCCCAGGCCACCGGCCCCTACAAAGGCTCCGACCGTGGCGATACTGATAATGGAGAGGGTGGCGATACGCATACCGGCAACGGCAATCGGTACGGCCAACGGCACTTCAACTTTCCAGAAGGTCTGCCATTTGCTCATGCCCATGCCACGGGCTGCTTCCAGGACGGAAGGGTCTATGCCCTTAAAACCCAGGGTAATATTGCGGACCAACTGGGTCTGGGCATAGACAATTAACACAATTACGGTGGTAGTAAAACCAAGGCCGTAAATCGGCACAAGGAAGGCCAGGAAAGCCAGGCTGGGAATAGTATAAAGTATACCCAGGATGCCCAGGACCGGGACTGAAAGCCAGTTCACCCGGCTAATCAGCACACCCAGGAATAGGGCGATTACCAGCGATACCCCAAGCGAAAAGCCGGTCAGTTGTAGGTGTTGGAAAAAACCGGGCGAAATTCTATCCCAATGCTCAAAAATATATTGAAAGCCAGACCGGATATATTCAAAAACATTCTGATTGATTTGAGCCTGAGCGACTGGTTCTAAATATTTCATAGCTACCGGATTAATTTTCTGTAGTTTTAGCGGAAACCGCTACCTGAGAAACTGGCTGAGTCTGGCTACGCAGCCCATCCAGGGTCAGACGGCCTACGCGCTGCCCGTTTTCGTCTATTACAGTCAATTCTTCTTCCTGGCTGCTCAAAAGCAGGGCCAGAGCATCCCGTAAATCGGTATCTTTAGAAACTTGCTTGAGATTCCGGGAGGTTTCGTTAGCTGGCGGCAGCATAATCGAACCGACCGTCTGCAAACTCAAGCGCCTCAAGACATCATTCGCGCCGGTTAGCCTCGCCACAAATTCGTTAGCCGGGTTAGTCAGAATGTTCAGGGGGCTATCATACTGAATAAGTTTGCCATCTTCCATAATCACGATTTCATCGGCTAACTTGATGGCTTCTTCCACATCGTGCGTGACAAACAAAATAGTTTTGCGAACAGTCCGCTGAATGCGAATCAATTCGTCCTGGAGCCTGGTCCGGGTAATATTATCAATCGCCGCAAATGGTTCATCCATGAGCATAATGGAAGGGTCGGCAGCCAGGGCGCGGGCCAGGCCCACCCTTTGTTGTTGGCCTCCGCTCAATTGGCCGGGATAACGGCTCCGGTACTCTGCCGGGGACAGTCCGACCAGTTCCAGCAGTTCGTCTACGCGCTTCTCAACCCGCTTATTATCCCAACCTAGCATTTTGGGAACTACCCCAATGTTTTTACTGATACGCATGTGCGGAAATAGACCGACCTGCTGGATGACATAGCCAATCTTACGGCGTAATTCGGTCACTTTTAGCTTGTGTATTTCTGTGCCGCCGACTCTGATTTGACCCCCGGTTGGCTCGTAAAGACGGTTGACCATTTTCATCAACGTAGTCTTACCGCACCCACTGGGTCCCAGCAATACCACCAGATGGCCTTCCTGCACATCCAGGCTAACCTGATTGACCGCAGGACGAATAGCGCCGGGAAATTCTTTACTTACCTGGTCAAATTCAATAATACCGCTCAAAAGCTTTTACCCAGCTTTCTTAAATTTCAAACGAGAGCGCAAACTTTACCAGCGGACGCTCCCATTTTAATTAGCCTGTAATTACTTGACAAGTCCTTCCGATTTGAGGAAAGCTTTAGCTACATCGGTTACTTCCTGCTTCTCCGGTCCGTCAACTTTCCAGTTGAGAGCGGAAATCTTGGGAGTAGTAACTTTAGCCGACACATCATTCAAAATTTGTTTGATTGTCGGGTTGGCCGCTAAAACGTCCTGGCGAACTACCGGGGCAAACTGGTACGGCGGGAAGTTTTGTTTGTCGTCTTCCAGCAATACCAATCCGTAACCGGCGATTTCACCGTCAGTGCTAAAAGCTACGACCGCATCGGCCTGATTGGTCGTCAATGCCTGATAGCGGAGGCTGATTTCATAGCTTTTGGTTTCCTTGAACTTGAAGCCGCCATAGGTTTTCTGCAAGCTACCCAGTCCGTCAGTATCGCTGCGAGGGCCGATAAAGTCGGGGATAGCCGCGAAGCGCAGTTGGTCAGCCACTTTGGAAAGGTCGCTCAAAGTCTTGAGTTTGTACTTATCAGCGACAGCTTTGGAAACGGCAATACCGTTGGTATCGTTCATAGGCGCAGGATCCAGAACAGTTAGCTTGAACTGAGAAGCGTAACCGGTTGCTACTTTATCATAAACGGCCTTCGGGTCGTTACTTTCTTTAGGCTGTTTCAAGACGTTTAGCAAGGCTGTTCCGGTATATTCAGGGTAAATTCCAATGTCGCCTTTAACAATCGCGGCCTGGGCAATATCTACCGTACCGAGGTCAAACTTCCGCTCCACCTTGAACCCGGCAGCTTCGAGCGCCTGGGCGTACAGTTCGGAAGTTAGTTTTGACTCGGTGAAATTTTTAGAGCCAACCACAATCGTACCTTTAGTGCCAGCCCCAGCCGCTGCGGTAGTCCCGCTGGCCGCAGTCGTAACAGCGGCGGTCGTAACTGCTGCTGTAGTGGCAGCAACCGTAGTCATGGCTGCTGTAGTTCCGGCGGCAGTGGTCATAGCGGTGGCAGTTGTTGCTGCCGGGGCCACTGTAGCCGGAGCGGCGGTGTTGTCACCGCAAGCGGCCAATAGAATTGTCGTTAATAGCACTGTTACTAACGCTAAAACGGCAAAAGGTTTTAATTTCATGAATCTCTCCTTGTATATTAGAAACAACCTTAAGCTTGAGTGGTTTTCAATTTCTTAGGGCGGTCAGTTTTAGGGCTGGTCAGGCGTTGCAGGAAAGCCAGGGATAACTCGGCGGCAGCGGCCAGGATGGCAACGGGAATTGCGCCTACAAGTAGTACCCGGTTATCACTACCGGCCAGCCCCTGGGTAATGAAGTTACCGTAGCCCCCGGCTCCAATAAAAGCGGCCAGGGTTGCGCTGGCTATCACTTCTACCGTAGCAGTTCTTAATCCACCAATAATTACCGGAAGTGCCAGAGGGACTTCTACCTGGCGCAATCTTTGCCACCCGCTCATACCCATGCCACGAGCCGCTTCGATGGTGGCGCGGTCAACCCCACGCAGCCCTGCGTCAGTGTTAATTAAAATGGGTGGGAAAGCGAGGAAACTCAAAGCAACCACGGCGGGAGTAAAACCTACTCCCAGCACTGGCAGCAATACCAGCAGCACGGCAATGCTCGGAATTACGCGGGCAACTCCAATAACATTAATAATTACACGTGAAATTGCGCCAAATCGGCTGGTAAAAGTCCCCAGAGGGATACAAATCAGGGCCGCAATAGCCAGTGCAACAAAACTTAATTGAAAATGGTCGGTAGTGGCTTGCCAGAATTCCTCTGAATGACTCTGACCATATTCCCATGCCTGCTTTAGTAAATCCATAATGTATTAATAATAATCCCAAATCCGGCAGGTTTTCAACCGTACAAAACACACACCCCGTTGAATGTGCTAATCAGGCCAGCAAGATATATTTTAGTTTCCTCCAGGAACTTCTTCCTGAGCTATTATGACAAAGTATATAAACATATGCAAGTGCTAAATGGCTTATTAGAATATAATTGCCTAAGTATCACTGAAAGTTCATTAACTATGCCGTTTGAG
>JAYSYV010001479.1:0-8808 GCA_043727245.1 Chloroflexota bacterium
GTGGAGCGGGATTGGGGTAAAAAGAGAGGCGTTCTTCTTACCGGAGTTTGCGGATGCGTTGTTGCAAGTCTTTGTAGGAGATCCCTAATATTTCGGCGGCGGCTTCTTCATCATCGGCGGTGTGCCGGAGCGCTTCCATGATTAGCATTTTCTCAAAGCTGGAAATAGCCTGGTCCAGTTTGACTCGCGAGTTAACCAACTGGTCTACATAAAAAGCGTTACTGCCGCCGATGTTCACCCGTTCGCGCTTGCCCGAAAGGTTCAGGTTGCGGCTGGTAATTGTACTGCCTCGCGCATCTACCACGGCCCGCTGTATAGTATTTTCCAGCTCGCGGACATTCCCCGGCCAATCGTAATCCAGCAGAGCGTCCATAGCTTCCCGGCTGATACGGGCTGGACTGCTGCTCTGAGTGTAGCGGTGTTTGTCCAAAAAGTGTTCCACCAGCAAAGGAATGTCATCCTTGCGGTCCCGCAGGGCGGGCATGTGTATCGAGATTACATTAAGGCGAAAGAAAAGGTCCGCTCGGAATTTACCGGCTTCGATTTCCTGCTCCAGGTCGCGGTTAGTGGCCGAAATCATTCTCACATCAATTTTTACCGGGAGCGTTCCGCCCAACCTGTCAATCATTCTTTCCTGCAAGACCCGCAACAGTTTGCGCTGGGTGCTGAGGGTCATTTCGCCCACTTCGTCCAGGAAGATTGAACCTTTGTCGGCCATCTCAAAACGGCCTTTACGCATCTTGGCCGCCCCGGTAAAGGCTCCCATTTCGTGGCCGAATAATTCGCTTTCTAGCAAACTTTCAGGTAGGGCCGCGCAGTTTACTTTAATAAGAGGCCCCCGCGAATAGCGCGAAGTCGAATGTAACACATTTGCAATCAGTTCTTTGCCGGTCCCGGTTTCGCCACTGATAAGCACAGTTGCATCGCTGCTGGCAACCTTACCTATTTGCTTATAAATTTCCTGCATCGGACCGCTGTTGCCAATGATTTTCTCGCCGGGGTCAGCCGTCAATTTGCTTTTGAGGTCGGCCACTTCCCTTGTCAGGTTGCGATGCTCGAAAATGCGGTTTACTTTGTGGACTACCGCGTCCGGGTCGTCAAAAGGCTTGGTCAGAAAGTCTTCTGCCCCCTGCTGCATCGCTTTAATGGTCACGCCACTCGAACCATACGCGGTCATAATCAGGACCGGGATTTCGCCGCTGCCACTGTCTTTTAATTGTTTGAGGACCGTCAGGCCGTCCATGTCCGGCATGCGGACATCCATCAAAATTAAATCCAGGTCTTTGCCTGACTTTTTAACTTGCGCCAGCACTTCCGCGCCATTTTTAGCCTGGCTTACCTGGAATCCCTCTTCCTCAAAGAGAGTAGTCAACATCTCACGAATGTCGATTTCGTCATCCGCAATCAGAATGTGTTTGTCAGACATTTCTGCGCTCAGCTTTCCCTGGTTTAATGCTACGATTTCGTTTTAATCCTGGTTTCAAAAATAAATAAGGCTGATTTACATATTAAACAACTTGGCTTAACGAACTTTATACCTGATTTTAGCTCTAATTTTGTTATTTTGAAAAATATTTGCCTTTGAGCCTAAACTATAATAATAATATATAACTAAATAGATGTTTTGTCCAATGTTATTGTGTTGGATTAGCCTGCCAGCGCCGGGGTTTTTACGACCCCCGCCATCAATAGACCAAGCTCGTTACGCAACGCTTCGTATTCTTCGTCAGAATGGGCTTTATTCTCTACGATTGACAGGATTTGACCTTTGTAGATTACCCCAATCCGGTCGCTCAATGACATAATTTCGTCAAGTTCGCTTGATACTAGCAGTACGGCTACTCCGGTGTCTCGCTGGCTGATAATATTCTGGTGAATGAACTCGATTGAACCGACATCCAACCCCCTGGTGGGCTGGACCGCAATCAAGAGCTTGTTATCTCGGCTGAACTCACGTGCCACCACCGCTTTTTGCTGATTTCCGCCCGAAAGTTTACCGGCCTGAGTTTCGCAACTGGGTGTACGAATATCGAACTTTTTCACCAGCCCCCTGGCATAGCGGTCTATCGCCTTAGTATTTATCATTAGCCCCTTGGTGAAGGGAGCGCGGTAGTAGCTGGAAAGGACCAGATTTATATCCACTCCGTAGGGCAATACCAGGCCGAACCGCTGGCGGTCCTGCGGTACGTAAGCAATCCCGGCCTCGGTACACTCGCGGGGAGATTGTCCGACTAACGGCTTATTTTTCAGGAACATTTCGCCACTGGCCGCCGGGCGCAACCCGGTCAAAACCTCGACTAACTCAGTCTGGCCGTTGCCTTCTACCCCGGCTATGCCCACAATCTCACCGGCTCGTACCTGGAAGGTAGCACCGTTCAAGCTCATTATTCCCCGGTCATCCAGGGCTTTTAATTCGTTGACTGTCAGGACCGTTCCTTCAGGGTGGGCTTCGCCTTTATTCACCCGCAATACCACCGAGCGGCCAACCATCAGGGCCGCCAGGCTTTCCTCGGTGGCCGTACTCAAATCCTCAACTTCACCCACGATTTTACCCAGCCGCAAAACTTCCACCCGGTCGGCTACGGCCAGTACCTCGCGCAATTTGTGGCTGATAAAGATGATGGATTTGCCCTGACTGGTCAGGTTTTGCATAATGGCGACCAGTTCATCGGCCTCCTGGGGAGTCAGAACGGCGGTTGGTTCGTCCAGGATAAGAATGTTAGCGTTTCGATAGAAAGCTTTGACAATTTCGACCCGCTGCTGCATCCCCACCGAAAGGTCGCCTACCAGGGCCAACGGGTCAAGGGTCAGGCCGTATTGTTTCGACAGGTCGCGGATACGTTTGCTGGCCTGGCGCAGGTTTAGTCGCTCAATGCCCCTGGTTCCCTCGTTACCCAGAATGATATTCTCGGCGACAGTCAGGGTCGGGACCAGCATAAAATGCTGGTGGACCATACCTATACCGGCCTCGATAGCCGCGTGGGGACCGTTGAAGTGGACCGGCTGGCCGTTCAATAAAATCTCGCCGCCGTCAGGCTGGTAGAGACCGTACAGGATATTCATCAGGGTAGATTTCCCAGCCCCGTTTTCTCCCAGGAACGCCAGCACCTCGCCCCGTTTCAGGCTGAAACTAATCGAGTCATTCGCCACTACACCGGGGAAAATTTTGGTAATATTGCGGACCTCAAGCACCGGCGTTTCGGCCACCGGCATTTCTGCTGGCTGGTTTGCTAAATTTTCCAATATTTGGTGTCCTTTTTAAAATTACTCGTTGGTGTCCTGGCTGAATTCGAGAAAAGTCCGCTTTTGATGCAGCCGGAACTCATAACTGTATTCTAACAGAAGCGAGGCCGTTCCTCAATTTCACTCCGTTAAATTTTGGTTAATTAATGTTTTGATTAATGAAAAGAAGCCGGTTACTGCAACCGGCTTCTTTCTTTAATTCAGCTTTTAAATCTAGCCCTGGTTCATCCGGTTAGATATATCCGCCCGGCCACCACCACCCCGGCGGCGCGTTCCGATGTCGAGCCGCACCATCGCCCGGCGCAACGAGGCTTCCGCCGCTACCATTTGCTCAATTGACATCTGGCCCCGGTTTTGCAGGGTCTGTTCGGCAGTCCTGCGAGAGGCTTCGGCCCGTTCCAGGTCAATTTCATCGGAGCGTTCCGCCGAGTCGGCCAGGACAATTACCTTATTGTTGAGGACTTCGATAAAGCCCCCACCAATCGCCAGGAAATTTTCCTCACCGCCACGCCGGTAGCGCAGTTCGCCGGGTTTAAGTCCGCTCAACAAAGGCGCGTGGCGCGGCAATATACCCAGTTCTCCGTCTGAACCTGGCGCGACCAGGCTATCTACTTCATCATCCAGGATAATTCGTTCGGCTGTAACTACTTGCAAATTGAGTGGCATGTTGCGCTCCTGGTCCGATTACTGGCTTATCGTGGAGGCTTTTTTAACCGCCGCATCAATGTTTCCGACCATATAGAAAGCCTGTTCCGGCAAAGCGTCGTGTTTGCCTTCCAGGATTTCCTTGACACCCTGGACGGTTTCGGCGACCGGCACAAAAACCCCCGGTTGGCCGGTGAACTGTTCGGCTACGAACATTGGCTGGCTGAAGAAGCGCTCGATTTTGCGGGCGCGGCGTACCGTCAGCTTATCATCCTCGCTCAATTCGTCCACTCCTAGAATGGCGATAATATCTTGCAAGTCGCGATATTTCTGGAGGTTCCGCTGGGCGGCGCGAGCTACATCATAGTGTTCTTGCCCAACTACTTTGGGGTCGAGGATACGGCTGG
This sequence comes from Chloroflexota bacterium, assembly GCA_043727245.1. Classification (GTDB taxonomy): domain Bacteria; phylum Chloroflexota; class Chloroflexia; order Chloroheliales; family Chloroheliaceae; genus 54-19. Next base: position 4,296 of record JAYSYV010001479.1, read on the forward strand.
TCGAGGAAAGCGGGTCTACCGCCGGGAAAATAGCCTGTTCCGCAATACGCCGTTCCAGCGAGATTGTAGCGTCGAGGAAGGCGAAAGTGGTGGCCGGAGCCGGGTCGGTATAGTCATCGGCTGGTACATATACAGCCTGGACTGAAGTAATCGAACCGCGTTTGGTAGAAGTAATCCGCTCCTGCAACTGGCCCATTTCGGTTGCCAGGGTTGGGGCATAACCTACCGCACTGGGCATACGGCCAAGTAGGGAGGATACTTCCGAACCAGCCTGGACGAACCGGAAAATGTTGTCCACGAAGAACAACACGTCCGTGCCTTTGGTATCACGGAAGTACTCGGCCATCGTCAACCCGGTCAGGCCGACCCGCAGGCGAGCGCCTGGCGGCTCGTTCATCTGGCCGAAGACCATCACCAGCTTGTCAATAACTCCGGCTTCAATCATTTCGTGATAGAGGTCATTTCCTTCGCGGGTGCGTTCGCCCACACCGGTAAACACCGAATAACCGCCGTGAGCTTTCGCCACGTTGTTAATCAGTTCCAGGATAACCACAGTCTTACCTACTCCGGCTCCCCCGAAAACGCCTACTTTACCACCTTTGGAGAAAGGGGCAATCAGGTCCACTACCTTCATGCCGGTTTCAAACATTTCGGCGGTGGTAGACTGGTCTGCGAAGGAAGGAGCGTCTCGGTGAATCGGGTATGTCTCGGTAGTATTCGGCGGCCCTTTGAGGTCTACCGGGCGGCCCAACACGTTAAAGATACGGCCCAGCGTGCCTTCACCGACCGGCACATTGATAGGAGCGCCTGTATCAACCGCTTTCGCGCCGCGCTGTAGACCGTCGGTGCTGGACATAGCAACCGCTCGGACCCAATCGTTACCGAGATGCTGCTGGACTTCGGCTACCAGCGTTTCTTCCTGGCCCTCAATAGTAATTTCAATGGCATTGTAGATGTCAGGTAAGTGGTCAGCCGGAAACTCTATATCAACTACCGGGCCTGTTACCTGCACTATTCGGCCAGTTGCACCGATCCCGGCGCTTCTACTTCTTGAAACTTCCGTACTCATTATCTTTAACTCCTTAACTTGCTTTACAGGGTCTGGCTTTACCTCTGGCTCTCCAGGGCGGCGGCGGCGTTACTGATTTCCAGAATTTCATTGGTAATACTGGCCTGGCGTACCTTATTCATGGTCAGGGTCAGGTCGGTTACAACTTCTTTAGCCTTGTCTGAAGCATTACGCATTGCCACCATTTTGCTGCTCTGTTCGCTGGCGATATTTTCCAGAATCGCATGGTAGATTTCTACCTCGACATAGCGCGGTAGCAGCGAAAGTAATACTTCATTCGGACTCGGCTCAAAAATGAAATCAGTCTTTTTATAATCGGCCGTATCCTGTTCTGTTTCCATCGCATGGGGGTCAATCGGCAGTAACTTGATTATCTTTGGCCGAACGGTCAACGTATTGACGAAACTGGTAAATAGCAGATAAACCGCGTCATATTTCCCATTGACATAATCATCAATCACCACTTTGGAAATTGGCAGGGTATCCATCAGGCTGGGAAAAGGCGGTATCCCGATAAACTCGGCCACAATTTCCTTACCGGAGCGAACCATAAAGTCGCGGCCTTTTCGGCCAACCGCTACTACCTGGACCGGCTTGCCATCAATTTCCTCGGTAAGAAACCGGACCGCTCGCCGGATAGCGTTGGTATTAAGCGCCCCGGCCAGACCACGGTCAGCCGTCACCATTACCAGGCCAACCCGTTGAATCGGGCGTTGTTGCAAAAGAGGGCTTATAGATTGGATTTCTTCGCTTTTTTGCAACCCGGCAATATCTGAAATTACTTCCAGCAATTTTTGAGAAAAGGGACGGGAAGCCTGCACATTTTGTTGGGCGCGGCGCATGCGACTGGCCGCCACCAGTTCCATTGCCTTGGTAATTTGGGCCGTATTTTTTACACTACGGATGCGGCGGCGTAAAGCCAGAGTACTTGGCATCTACTCTCCTTTTATCTGTTCGACTAACCTGGCTACTATTGCTATATCCGGGCTTGCTCCGGCCCAACTCTGAAAGAGTGGGCCGGTAGCGCCTTAGACCCTACCGGCCCAGGTCAGGGCTTAGTACTTGCGGCCCTGCTTGAATTCGTTTACAAAGTTGGCTAGTTGCTGTAGGGCTTCCTTCGAGAGCTTGGATTTGGGATTTGTCCGAATGTTTTCGCCAAACTCAGGGTGGGCGCTGTCCATATACTCCAGGAAATCCGTCTCGAACTGGCTAATTTTTTCTATCGGTACATCGTCCAGGTAGCCATTAGTTACGGCATAAATGCTTATAACTTGCTTCTCGAACGGCATCGGGCTGTACTGGGGCTGCTTCATAATTTCAGAAGTACGGATACCCCGGTTAAGCTGCTGCTGGGTGGCTTTATCCAGGTCGGAACCGAACTGGGCAAAAGCGGCCAATGAACGGTACTGCGACAGGTCCAGTTTCAAAGTACCGGCTACCTGCTTCATAGGTGCGGTTTGAGCCGCTCCACCTACCCGCGATACCGAAATACCGATGTTCACGGCGGGACGCTGCCCGGCGTTGAAAAGGTCGGTTTCAAGGAAGATCTGGCCGTCAGTGATGGAAATTACGTTCGTCGGGATGTAGGCCGATACGTCACCGGCTTGTGTCTCGATGATTGGCATAGCAGTAATACTGCCTCCGCCGTAATCTTCGCTCAAACGGGCCGCCCGTTCTAGCAAACGGCTGTGCAGATAGAAAACGTCACCGGGATAAGCCTCGCGACCGGCAGGACGGCGCAATAGCAGCGATACTTCGCGGTAGCTGTTGGCGTGCTTGCTCAGGTCATCGTAAATAATCAATACGTCTTTGATCTGGCGACCATCCGGCAGGGTTACGCCGTTTTCCATAATTTCTTCGGCCATCGTAACACCGGAGTAAGGCGCAATGTAGCGCAGCGGGGCCGGTTCAGAGGCTCCGGCCATTACCACAATGGTATGTTCCATAGCGCCGTTCTGTTCCAGGACGCTTACTACCTGGGCCACTTGCTGCTGCTTTTGGGAAATAGCAACATAAATACAAATCATGTTGCCGCCCTTCTGATTGATAATAGTATCAATACAGATAGCGGTCTTGCCGGTCTGGCGGTCGCCAATAACCAGTTCGCGCTGGCCGCGACCAATCGGAATCAGAGCATCAATAGCCTTGATACCGGTCTGAACCGGTGTATCCACCGATTTGCGGGTAATAACGCCGGGAGCAACCCGCTCAATCACGCGTGTTTTGGTGGTCCGAAGTTCGCCTTTACCGTCAACCGGCACGCCCAGGGCATTCACGACCCGGCCAACCAACTCGACACCGACCGGCACTTCGATAATCTTGCCGGTACTGCGAACCATATCGCCTTCTTGAATACCGGTGTATGGTCCCATAATAATGACACCAACGGTATCTTCTTGCAGGTTAAGGGCCATTCCTTGCACATCGGAGCCGTCGCGACCGCGACCGGGGAATTCGACCAGTTCACCAGCTTTCACCCCGGCTAGACCGTAGACCTGGGCGATACCGTCACCGACTTCTACCACGGTTCCCACATCTACCTGCCGGGTACTGGTGTCCAAACCGGCTAATTGTTGCTTAATAATCGAACTGATTTCGTCAGCACGTACTGCCATCTGGCTTTCCTCCTGCCAATTAAAGTATGAAGTATGCCGGATGAAGTTTGAAACTTGTTTCCATTTCCAAAATTACTTCACCCTCCATCCTTCCGACTTCATCCTTTATATTATGCTAGTTGCTTACGTAAATTCTGCAAGCGGGTGCGGATGCTACCATCAAGCAGAGTATCCCCCACCTGGGCGACCATGCCGCCAATAATGTCAGGGTCAACTTTAAGGTCAAGTGTCACGTGCTTGCCGGTCAGACCCGTCAATCTTGTGCGAATCTGGTCGGCTTCGGCAGCGTCTACCGGTATTGCGGTCGTAACGTGCGCTACCTCGATGCCTTGCAAGCGGTTCCAAAGGCTAGTATATATTTCCAAAATAGCTGTGGCATAGCCGTGACGGTCTCGTTGCACCAGCATCTGGGCCAGTTTCAAAGCTTCCTGGCTCACCTCTTTACCCAACACGTTTTCAACAAATTTTACTTTGTTATCGCGGGGAGTCTTGGGGTTCTCCAAAAAAGCTCGGACCTCAATCTGGCTGAAAGCCTGGCTTATCGCGGTCAGGTCGTTCGACCACTCCTTTAACTTGTTTCCTTCTTGCGCCAGTTCAAATATGGCCTGGGCATAGCGGCGTCCGGCACTTCCCGATGGCATCGCTTTTTATCCTCATAGTTGCCAGTAGTCAGCTTCTAATCCGCAGTGGTCTCGGTAAGGTTTTATTTCCCCTTATCCCAATTCGCCGCGAAACTGAAACTAACTCCTGACTAACTAACTCATTCGGCTGTTGCCCGCCTGGTTGCTATTGGCCTGGGCCAGCACATCGTTGATAAGTTGAACTTGCA
>JAYSYV010001480.1:0-2879 GCA_043727245.1 Chloroflexota bacterium
GCTGACCCGACTTCAATCCGGCTGTAGCGGTTGACCGTGAAATTGCCCAGCGGATGAGCCAGAGCGGTGGCTGGAAGCGCCAGGATAGTTAGCGCCAGTAGGGCCACCAGGACTATTTTTGATTTCAGAGTGAAGGTCTTTGATTTTAACAGCCTCATCCAGTCACCGTCTTTTCTGTAGTAATAAATCAGTTTCGGCAGATGTTGCACAGCTATGCAATTCCTAAAAAAACCCTGTTACCACCCCATGCTCCCGGCAAACCCCTTTAGATAATGCGTCCGGCTTAATTTCCGAGGCTGGCTAATGTCTTGCGGGCTTCCACTACGTGCAGGAAGGAAAAGCCTGGATTTATTAGAGCTTTTTGGAGATAATTTTTGGCTTCGTCCTTCTGCCCTAATTTATAGGCAATCATCCCGGCATGGAAGAAAGCCAGACGGTCCTGTGTTCCCAATTTCAAGGCTTCCTTTGAAGCCTCGGCTGCTCCCTTGAAATCGCCTGTCTTATAAAGAGTCCAGGCCAACACGTCATGAGCCTTATAAAATCCCCGTTTGGCTACAGCCTCTTTCGCTTGAGTTAAAGCTCCCGCGAGATTAGTGTCGTGGTCTGCTTCAAACAGGGCCATTTCCATATCGGTAACTACCCCATTATCGCGGTAGATTTGCATAATGCCTTCGACCAACTTGTATTGCTGGCTGGCTTCCCTGGTTTGATTGTTAAGAGTGTAAATATCGCCCAGGTTAATCAAGAATTCGGGTAAAGGCATCCGAGCGGTGATGTCCTTGAGCATTTGAATGGAGGTAGTAAGGTCGCCCCTGGCCGCTTTGATTAAAGCTATACCGGCCTGGGTGTAAAAGTAATTCGGATAGAGCGCTATAGCTTCTTTAAAGGTTTTTTCAGCAGTATCAAAATCGCCTTTGTTATAATAGAGAGTGCCTAGCTCATATGTTACCCAGGCTCTGTTTTCCGTACCCGGTGCGCCCGCGTCCACCGCTTGCTGCATGGCTTGAATTGCACCCTCATCCTCCCCGTAAAGCTCGCGAATGTAAGAAACACGCGAGTAGGAACTAATGTTGGGCCGTGTATTCACCATTGCCTGAACGGTGTTGGTGGCATCATCTAGCATGCCTAATTGAGTCTGAGCATCTCCAATCACTCCCAGAGCGTAACTGCTTGGCGTAATAGCAAAGGCTTGCTTTCCATAATCCAGCCCTTTGGTGAATTCGTGTCGGGAAAGGCTTAGCGAACCCAGGCCACCCAGCGCATCTGTATTTTTGGGATTGAGTTGCAGGGCTTTATTGAGAACAGCCTCGGCTTTATTATAAAAAGTGGGATCGCCCACTTCACGGGCTTTTTGGAGATAGAGTAAACCCAGAGTCGCCTGTCCAGCTACGTTATCAGGCTCAACCCGCAGTTTTTCCTGATAAGCACTGATTTGCTGGTCGGTAGCATTTGGGCCAGGGTTTATCAAGGGGGCAGTCCGGTTGGAAGTACCCATGAGATCGGCAAGCGTGTTTCCTGAAGTAGCAGGGGCCGATGTCCGTACTGCATTTACAATTAAGAGGGCCAGCAAGGTCAAAACAACTACCCCTATTATGGCTGTTTCCCTTTTGTAACGTTTAATTAGTTGCATTCCCTGGTCTCCTCGATTCTAATCCCGGCTAAATTTAGCCTCGCTCATAGCTTGAAAGTTACTTAATTCTAATTTGGAGTATTTTTTGTGGTGGTTTGTTTTTACTGACTAATTGATACGATCTGAACCATTGAATACTTGTCTTCAGAGAGACCCTTGCTGGCGAAAGGCATGCTCGCCAGCAAGGTCACTCTTCTGGTAAACCGTTGAAAGCCGGTACCGGTAATGACTACCGGCTTTCAACAATTAGTTTAGCAACCGCCGTAACCCTGGACAATCGGGTTACTTAGGCTTGTTTTACACTCCTGGGCCGGGGTGTTAGACAGCAATCCACTGTAAGGCAGCACTTCGTAGGGGAAGGCAGGCATCAGCTCGTTGACACGGGCCGGGAAGTCCACGCCATCACCCAAAGAGTTATTGGGGGAAACGGACCCGTCAACCAGGATACCAGCTACTACTCGCAGTTCAATGTCGATGACATCGTCGGTAAGACGGCGGCCGTTCGGGAAGCCCGCCAGATCACCGCCGAGGACACCCAATGAACTACCCTTGGCGACCGGCGGAACCGCTACATTAAGGCGCAGTTGTTCTGACGGAACCACGTTAGCAGGCTGGTTAAGACCCTTGACACCGGTCAGGAAGACCGCAAGTACGTCTGTACGATCACCGGCCGGTAGGGTCAAACCGTAAAGCTTGTTCAACAGGACACCAAGCTCCGGCTTGAGGATAATGCTGGCCGGAATAACACCAGCCTGGATCAACTTGTAATCCTGGGAAGGCATCAGGTTATTGAAGGCATCTTTCAGCTTGAGCGGAATAACGACTTCGTTCACCAGCGGCATACCCAGACGTTCAATCTGGACCCACGGGCCACTGATCGAGGTCGCACCCAACGCGCCACGGACAGTAGTTGCACGGCGGCTGCTGGTCATCCAGAAACCTAATACCGAGCTTCCACCATTCGTATCGGTCGGTGTGGTGCCATCCTTGGTCAGCATGCTGATCGGGAGCTGCATCGAAATGGTGTGGATATTGTAGCCAGCAAAGCTATTCGCTCCACCACCCATGTTACCGGGCAGTTTGCGGATAGTCAACAGGTCAAACAGCGATCCAATATCAGCAAAGAAGGGGTCAGCGCGAGGTCCGGCAAAAACTTTCAGGCCGTTACCCAGATCGTGAACTACTTTGGCAGCAGTCATCGGGTAAACCGGGAAAGATTTCGCACCGACATTGGCCGGAGCAACTTCTT
>JAYSYV010001481.1:0-2879 GCA_043727245.1 Chloroflexota bacterium
GTAATCGAAATGACTACCACTTATAGACAAAGCGTGTCAATTTAGAACTACAGGTAGTACCATTCCGGCTAAAATAAGGCTCTCTCCGACAAACTGCTAACTGCTTAACCTTCCTCACAAACACGGTTTAGGCAACCCTTTTAATCAAAACCATATTTTTTGCAACACAACCCTTAATTGTACTGGATGAACTGGGTTTCATTCCTTTTACCAGTGGAGCCGCCCAGCTACTATTTCAGTTTGTGTCTGGTCTTTACGAACGGGTGGCGGTGATTGTGACGACAAATCTACGCTTCGCCGAATGGAGCAGCGTAATGGGCGGGGACGAACGAATGAGTGCGGCCTTACTGGACCGGCTGACGCACCGGGCGCACATTCTGGAGTTGCGCGGCACATCCTACCGCTTTCGCCAGCAACTAAAGCGGGGTGAAGGTTCAGGGCCAGAGCCGGTGAGCCAAGAGTTCAACCATTTAGAAAACTCAGGAGCCACCCCTAAAGAAATTAATTCCATTGAAGCTGGAACTGGAACTGAAAAGGCATCACCAGGGCCAGAACCGGAGCCGCAACGAGAAGAAGAAGCGGAACCAAAAACTGACCATTAAGGTGGGTGTCGGGCAGGAGGGTCGGGTAATCCTGAACCAGTTGCAGTTGATGAACGCCGACAAGTGGCTCACTTTTCGGGCTCTCCCGCATTAAACGTGAAAGGCTGCCCCATGTTTGGCGGCTACGAAGCTACGGACATCAAAAAGTTGACCACCTCTATAAGTAATTCACGTTTAATGCGGGAGAACCTAATTTAATTTATCACATACAAGCAAGAGGTTGCGGCCAGGTAAAAGTAAAACTATTACTTACTTACCGGCTGTAAACCTCTTTGCTATTTACCCCCTCTTAGAAATAAGCTGTGAATTACGAGTGATACAGGCAAAAGGGCTGAGCAGCAAGGGCAAGAAAGAAGGAAGGTAGACTTATGAATTCCACTTTCTCGACTTTAGAAAATTCGGCCTCCAGGCCCGGAATGTCTGAACCTGAGATAACCAGTGACCATCACGTTATGAATGTACTCCTGGCTACAGACGGAAGTCCAATGGCTGAGAACTCTTTAAAGCAGGCTATCAATCTGGTAAAGCATTCGGGGGACCGGTTGATCTATTTGGTTAGAAGACTACCGGTTGCACGAACCTCTATAGCAAGTCTCTGGGCAATCTCCTGAGCCCATTCCCTGATTTTTACCCAATCCCGAAAGTCTCCCTCTGGTACCTTTACCAGTTTTGTTAGCAGGCGTTCCCCAAATCCCAACTCGGTAAGATCTAACTTGCCCACAAAAATTTGGTGATCCAGGACTTTCGCTTCACCGATTGAAACAGCCAGTTTATTTGGATCATCCTGTGTCTTTGGATCATCCCAGCCAAGCGGCCCACTACTAAAGAGCCAGAGCGGTAGTCTGGAGAGGGCTGTTTTATACTGCTCACCAAAGTGTTTAGCCTGGGGTAGCCATCGCCCCTCGTAAATTGCGCTTCCCAGTATTACCGCATCGTAGCCAGCAAGGTTCTCAACCTCGGTTTTCTCACGCAGGTCGTACAGATCCACTATAATGTCGGCGGCTTGCAGTTCCTCGGCAATAACCCGCGCAATTTCGCTTGTGCTGCCATGTTTACTGGCAAATGCCACAAGCACTTTTTTACCTTTTACATCGTGCATGGTAATCCTTTCTTAATTTTAATCTTTATTAAGGCTTCGTTTTTGCATCCTGGTATCCTCCGCTTAACCTGCGTGAAGTGGTAATTATAAGGTAAACCAAACCTGCTTCAAGCAATATCTGGGCGGCCTTGGTGACCATGCCACCTGGAGAGAAAAGAACGGCTGGACGGTTCAGATAGGCAAGAAGGAAGAAGAGGATGACCAGAGCGTTAATAACGGCCCCGGTTGTGAGCAGCCAGCGCCGATGCAAAAGAATTAGCAGCCCGCCGAAGAAGTAGCTGGCGGCGCAAATGTAAACGATACTGGACGGCTCTTCGGCCTGGGTTAGATCCCCAACCCCCAGAATGCCAGATTGAATCAACAGGTAGGCCAGGGCGGTTACCATTGCCAGGCCCAGGCTCAGCCAAATCAGGGGATTATGGTTTGTTTGGGCCACAGGGTGTTTATCTAGTTTTCTAAAAGCGATCATGGCTAACTTTCTTTCTAATATAAAAATGAACGGTTTTGAGGGCTACTAAACTTTTATCAGGTAGAATTTACGTATCGATGGTAGATTAACAACTACAAACAGAATAAGGCTAAAACTACTCAAAACCCACCGAATAGGGGCTATTAGACCCATAACTAATATTTCAAAGACCAACCTCCAACTCATCAAGATAACACTGAGGGCTAATTAACGCCGTGAACCAGGACCAATCTTCGTGGAGATACCGACTAAATGCCTCCAGTTTGGCTACTTCAGGCCGTACCAGGAAAGCATAGAGAATTAGCAGCGGAATTACCCCGAACATCGCTAACAGGAAAATTCCCGGCCAAAAATAGTCGGTCACAGCTAGCCCTTTTATTGCTTTGGTACCCGACCCAAGAAATGAGCCTGTTGAATCCAGGATGAAGCTCAAACCACCTACCCAACCTCCCATAGTTAGAAATAGTACACAGCCTATTAAAAATATAAGGCTAGCGGGCCAGGTATGGGGTTGGGGTTGCACAAACTTTTCTCCTTTCCAAAAGAAGGTTATGTTAAATGGTTTCAACCTCCAGTCTAAAGCACTAATATCAATTTGAAGGTGGATACCGGTTAAAGTTAAGTAAATTGTTTGGTGGCTTAATGATAGGGATAGGTAAGATTACCAGAAGTTTCAAAAGCAACGCTATTAATAAACCTGTTGTACGCC
>JAYSYV010001482.1:0-2871 GCA_043727245.1 Chloroflexota bacterium
TAATGCCCTGGTTCAAAGGAGATAACCGGACCGAATTCTGGCCGATGCAAGCCACTTTTATGCCGACCATCCCTATGACCGATGAAGAACGCCAGCGCATTGTGGATTACCTGGCGAACCTGAAGACAACAGCAGTAGTATTACCGCAATCAAGCTCGTCCAACGACAAGTAAAGGAAGGCTGAATACAAGCGATGGAGCAGCAAACAGTCGCACCCCAAGACGAGATAGCCAGCCAGCCTGGAGACCATGAAGCAACACCGGTCCGGTTCGGTCAGAACTGGCGCAAATATGGGCGTTCGCCCTTCGTAATCCTGTTCCTGGCCTTTGGTATTTCTATGGCTATGTGGGTGGTGGATTTCCAGCCGGTCAGTAGTGATACCAATAAGCTGACCGTTTCCTATGAACCGACTGTCAGCGATGCCGATTTTCTAAACTTAAATTCGCCCGTCTGGCGGGAAGATCACACCAACACCCTTAGCAAGGAACTAGATGCGAACGGCAAGCCGAGCAATAAAGTTACCACTACGATTATTCCCCTGAGCGCCCAGTATATCGCGGCCCCCCAGGGCGGTAGTGTCCTTCAGTTGCGGACCAGGGCGGTCTATAACGATAAAACTATGGCGGTGCTGGTCCAGTGGCAGGATAATTCAAAAAACTTCACGAGTGATGTTGCCAAAGGAACTTATAGTGACGCGGTGGCGCTAGAATTCCCGGTTAAACTGGTAGCGGGCCATCAGCCTTTCCGTTGTATGGGCCAGTCCGATGCCGAAGTCGCTATCTGGCAGTGGAAGGCCGAGCGAGAGAAGGCTATCGCGGGCAATTCTACCCTTATGACTAATGCGGGCGGTAACGCCGTCAAACCTTACCTGGGACCGGGTATCGGCTTGATGAAAGATACTAATGCCTATAACCCGGATAGCACCGCCGCTTACGATGAAGCGACCCATACCTGGTCGGTTATTTTCCGAAGGCCGCTGACTTCCAACGACGAAAAAGGCCATACCGGGTCGCCGGGACAGTTTGAATCCCTCAACTTTACCCAGGGTTCGGCGACAAATATTGCTTTCGCAGTCTGGGATGGCGGGGCCGGCGAGCGGCTCAGTAAAAAGGCTGTTTCAACCTGGGTAGATTTTCTTTTCCAGCCGGGCGATGTCACTACCCAGAACATTATTAACCTGGCGGCAGTTGGTGGACTGGGCGTAGTGATGATAATTGCAATAGCCCTGGCCTGGCGGCTTTTGCCCAACCCTGGCCGTCCGCGCCGGGAGTAATCCGGCAAGGCTGGCAGCAAGCGATTTACAGGCCAGGAAAATATGTTAAACATGGGGGAAGCTAGAGCAGTTTCTAGGTTCCCCTTTTGTATACCGGGCTAAAACTATGCCAAAATTACTTAAACTGGCTATCTCCATATTTATCGGGCTTGACCTGTTTGTGCTGGGCTTTTACGGGTTGGCTCAATTGCGCTACCAGCTTTTTGGCACAGGTGAAGTGCCTGGTATCGGCAGCGCCTTCGATATGGCAATTTTCCTATTTCCACTTTTAATCGGCTATGTAGCCGGGGACCGTCTGTACCACTTTCTTACCCACCGGGAACGGCAGGCCGCCCGCCTTAAACTAGCCCAGGAAACGCCGCCGCCACCAAAGGAAGAACCAGCCGGTAGCGGCGACTGGGAACTGGCTGCCGGGTCCAGCCGCCTGCTACATTCTTCGGTCTGGGAAGACCGGGGCTGGGATGACGAGGATCGGAAAGTTGAGAAGTAGTTGGCTTCTTTCATTTCTCACAACAAAATAGAAGTGGCCCTCAAACCGGCCCAGCGGCTCAAACCAGCCGGGTGGCGAAGCCGGGTATCTACGCCCCAGAATCCCGACCAGGCTGTGCCGGAAGCCTCCAACCTGATTATTCCCAATTCGTTAGAGCGTGTCCTTTTCCTCTTGCGCTGGCTGGTGACAGGTCTATCGTTGGCGATCCAGCTTTACGCCGCCAGTGGGTCCGGCGACATGATAAATATTGCCAGGGCTTTGCAGTTTACGGCCCTGGCGGCAGTCTATAACGGCTTCTTTTTTATTTTGCGCTATAATATCACTCAGCGGCAGCCTCGCATCTGGCTGGCGGTCTTTGATGCGGCGGTTATCACGGTTCTGATAGGGTTTGGCGGCGGCATTTACAGCCCCTATATTTTTCTGCTTTACCTTATTATAGTCGAGGCTTCCCTCCTGTTTAGCCCCAGCGGCGTGCTGACCTATACGGCGGTGGTCGCCATGTTTTATGCCACTTTGACTATGCTTTTGCCGGGCCAGAAGTGGGATGAGCTGAATATTACGATAGTTTTGAGCGTGGTTCTGGGTATGTTCATCTGGGCCAGCTTATGCGGGGCGATTAACCGGGCTTTCGAGCAGGAACGGGCGCTAGTCCGGCGCGAAAAAGACCTGGCCGCCGAGCTTAACCGCCAGGTAGTCGCTCTGTCAGCCCTAAACCGTCTTTCCGAGCGGCTTAACGCCAGCCTGGACCTGGAAGAATTGATGCAGAGTACCGTAAAGACTCTGCCGGACGCTCTGGCGGTGGATGCCTGCGTGGCTTTTTTTGCCTCACGGTCGGGGGCCGAAGACTGGCGGCTGGGTTCGGTCTGGTACGGCATAGACGAAGACTTTGAACCGAGTGACCTGGCCCTAGCGCCGGGTAAAATGCGGGTCGGGCCGCTGGTGCTGGACCGGGCCGCCCTGGAAACTTTGCTGGAAGATGGCACTGCTTTGCGGTTTTCAGCCGGGGTAGCGGATAACATTGACGAAATGGTAAGTTCGGCCCTGGCCGGTTCGGCTGGTCTGATTGTGCCGTTAAACCTGGCCGAAGGGCATGGCGGGGCTTTAGTGG
>JAYSYV010001483.1:0-2868 GCA_043727245.1 Chloroflexota bacterium
TTTACAAAGTATGCTTTTGCTGGAAGGGCAGCTAAAGGATTTAACGGAACAGGTTAAAAGTCTGACTTTCGATAAAAGCTTTTTATTATTCCGCAACGATGATCAGGTTAAAAAACTAAATGCAGCAGTAGTAAATTTCAAAAACAAAGCCAGTAGTTATGAAACAGTTCTTCTCGTCCGGGGGTTGGCAGGGGAGATACGCTGCGCCCTTCCCTTTAAACGGGACACTGCTCTGGCCCGGCTTGCCGATGTAAGAAAGGAACTTACCACCTGGCGGGATAATTATCAGTTGTTTTTAGAACAGGTTGATCTAAAAATCCCCCAGATGGACGGTTTATTTGCTGATAATAAAATCCAGGAAAATTTGAAGGAAGCCTCTCGCTTGGGAAAACTTGGTGCGATTACTGAATATACTCGTGTTGACGCTTCATTTGCCCTTACCATCCAAAAAGTAAATGCCCAGATATTGGAAGCTAACCAGCCTTTATTTATTATAGGTGAACTGGATAACCAGGGACAATTGAAAAAGGTCAGCAAACTAATCCAGTAGTAAGTAAGAACCCGCAGGAAAGAAAGGTTTAGCAATGCCGGTAAACTATTCGGAGTCGCCAGTTTCTGTTTCTGAAGGTAATCCCCCGCCTCCATCGCGACCTCGCCATAAAATACCGTGGTGGGTGTTCGGGTTAGGCTGCCTGGTTACTGCAGCTAGTATATTTCTTTTTTCCCGGTTGGGAATTTCGAGCAGCGGTTCTTTTAGTGCAATAGGGGATGCCGAGGACAGTTCATTTATCACTCTGACAGCGGTTCCTACTTCAACGCCTATTGCGATAGTTGAGAAGGCTGGATGTTTACCTCAGGTCACCGGGCGACAAACGCTGGCCCAGGCCTGTGTCAGCGACCCGGCACCCCGGCAGTACTCTTCAGTTACCCTCTATACTCGTTTAATAGTAGATGGACGGGTTGTACCGGGTGTAAGAATGGATGCCAGCTGGGACTTCAAATATCTTGGTACCACTTGCAAGGGATTGGTCGATGCCACCAAAGAAGTAATTAGTTGTACAATTGATTTAAAGAACGCGACCAGGAATTATACCGTGATGGTGCAGGTAAAATTAACAACCTCCGAAGGCAAAGTCTATTCAACCACCAGTGGCTTTACCACCGAGCCTGAGGCAACTGTGAAACCGGCAGGATTACCCTCTATTACGCCTTTGCCCGCTCAGGCGGTAGCAGCAAATTCTCCCGTTAGTTTACCAGCGGCCGCCTCGGCCCCTCCTAAAACGGCTCGTAACCTTCAAGTTGAACTTCCCTGTATTGCCCTGGAAAAGTTCAGCCTGACTTATGGCTCCTACAAAGATAACCTGGGCCAGAAAGTCTGTCTGGAAGGCATGATCAACTCGACCGGAGCCCGGATACCGGGCGGAGCTGTCCACATCACCTTTACCGGATATGCTGATATTGAGGGTATTATCCCGGCTGATTTAAGAGTACGCTTTGACAAAGCCGTTATTGAAAAACTGCGAAACAAAAAGGTGCACTTACACGGTACTCTTGGGCTTTCCAGTTTAATAAAAGTGCCGGTATTAACTGTGGAGTTACCTGAGCAAATAGAAGTAATTTCCTGAACAAACGATTAGCCAAATAGAAGACCTACAATCAATCAGAACTGGAAAGAATACACCTGTATGAATATCGAAGCTGAAAAGCCGGAAGTATCTATAAATGAGGAAGCTCTGCCTGAAATACCCTTCGCAATAGTTGAGAGCGAGAGCGAAAGGATTAAAAAGCAGGTGAATAAGAATCCCTTTGAGTATCTGCTTAATTTTGCCGGACAGATTGGATCAACTACGGCCGGTATTGCAAATAATACCATTCAGACAGTTGCTAATGCTGCCGGGTCAACCGGCCAGATGGCTGGCCTTCTTTTCGCCGGGGAGCTAGAAAGAGGGGAAATACCAGATTACGAATTTTCAGAACTGGCTTCCCGGTTTGAAGAGTGGTTGCGGGATAAGAAACGAGGTGAGGTAACAGCCTTTTACTGGCAGGATGGTGGAGAGGTGTTTTATCAGATCCGTTTGAAAGAAAGCGGGTTTCTGGCCGGAGAGTATCTATTTATTTTTGCCGGAACAGCCTCTGAGATGTTGACCAATCCCTTAAAAAATCTTGAGTTCGATGGGATAAAATTTAATGGCATAGCCCTGCTGGTAGAAGATTGGCCCGAAAGCCGGTACAACCTTGAAAAGGCATTGAGTTGTTTTGTCTGGCGGGCCGGGGTAAAACTTGGTAATGACGGACCGGCTCCCGACTACGTTTCTTCCTGGCTAATAGACCTGACCGGTAATCAATTTGAAAAGCGTGAATTGATTGAGGAAATTTCGGAAGATAGCAGACGTTTTTCAAAAGACCTTACCTTTACCAGCCGTGTAAAGGAACTGGCTCTTATGGGCCGAGTGCTACTGTCAACTAACCCGACCAGGGCTGGTTTACCCTGGATCTTTTCACTAACAAGTGAAGGTGGGGCAGGGAAAAGTTACTTTTTAAACAGGGTCCAGCAAGCATATGGAATTCGTTTGCTCCAAGCCAAACTGGATCATGTTCACTACCGGGAAGCTAAAGGTGATTTAATAGCTTTACTGGCTATAATGGCTGAAAAATTTAAGCTGGAGGGTTGCCCAACCCCTACCTTCGATAAAAATTACCGCTTACACATACAATTCCAGGAGGAAGTCGAAGAAGTAAAGAAACCTTCCGGCCCTGAAGTAGCCCGGCAAGTCGGTAAAATAGCCGGGGGAGCTGCCACCAAAAAAGTCGCTACTCACCTGGGTAAGACTTTCAAAAAACTTGGATTTATCAAACATCTGCCCAATA
>JAYSYV010001484.1:0-2859 GCA_043727245.1 Chloroflexota bacterium
TTAGCTGCCTAGTTGTCCGGCTCAAAACCGGCAGTTAAACTGGAAACGGTATTATCCTCTACCACACTTTTGTTCTGAATATTGATACCGATTTTAGTATCAATAGAGAATTCTCTAATATCCAATTCATGCAGACTATCACGCATCTGTAAGATTGAAATAACCCGATGGAACCTGCTGCCACGTTCTAATTGCCTGAGCAAAATCAAATTTTCGGCCAGCAACGAAAGCGAAGTATTACTTAAATCCAGTTCCGTACCGATGATTTTGCTGATCTCATAGTTATAAATCGTAGTAATATTGTTTTCTTTGGAAAAAGTTACCAGGGCAGCCAGGAAATCATGGGTACGGTTTCCATAGCGGGTGGCCCGGTCTACTTCCAACACACCATCGAGGACAAATCGCTGAATAGAGTGTTGTTGGACTTCATGCAATATTCGAGCCGCCAAAATGTCCGGCTCAAGTTGAATAGGGATGTAATTGACCAGAGTTATAAGGCCGCTTTCGACTGCGCCCCGCAAATCCATGCCAAACCTCTCGGCTTTATTAAATAACTGGTCGGGGCTTTCATAGAAACCTACGAAAAGACCGGCTTCACCCCGGAAAGCCCCGGCTATAAGATAGTGCAGGCTGAGTAAAGTTTTCCCCACACCCAACGAACCGGCCACCAGGGTCGTGGAGCCTTTCGGCAGCCCGCCGCCTGACATCTTTTCCAGTTCCACCAGGCCAAAATTCATCCGTGTATCGTCCGGTCCGGCCCCTGAGTAATTCAGCATATGAGGAGCTAACGCTTCAAACCGGGGATAAACTGTCCAGCCCTTATTAGTAATCTCATAACTATGGAGACCCCGGAGTTGGCGCAGACCCCGGATTTTGCGTACTTCAAGCCGGTTGTAAACCCTGGCCCCCTCTAACTGGCTGTACAAACCGATGATTGTATCGGCAATCGTCAAATCACCTTCCGAAGGAGTATCAATCAGGTTGCGTTCAAGGGAAATTACCGTAGTTACCCCCAGCAAGTTTAACTGAGCCGAAAGCCGGTAGAGGAAACGCCGGATAGCGTCAATATTTAACGCCAGACCTTCCAAAGCTCTAAAACCATCAATACAAATCAAACCGGCGTTTTCCTGGCGGGCGGTATCAACAATCAAATCCCCCACTTTTTGCAGACCCTCGTCCATTACGCCAGTCAAAGAAAGCAACCGTATATCATCAACAAAATATGCTTCGTCAAAAAAATCCAACTGGCTGATATGTTCGATTAACTTGTCGTGCGGTTCAGAAAGAGTGCTGAAATAGATTGCCTTGGAGGAAGCCGAGTGCGAACTTTTCTGGGGATTTCTTTTTTTACCGGTTATACTCTCAATTTTTACATGTGCTTCGTCAGCCGCTGCCGCGTTTTCAACAGCAGGAGTTAACTGGCGTAACTCCTGCTGTTGTCTGGCCCAGGCAAAACACATTTGTTGAATCATAATTGTTTTGCCGGTTCCGGGGCTGCCAACAATCATCACAAGGCTACCCATAGGCAATCCGCCGCCTAGAACAGTATCTAACCCTTCTATTCCGGTGTTCAATATTTTTATTTGTTTCAACGATATGTTCTTTCTATTAGCGATGACGGACTTTGCAAGTTAGAAACCTGATACAACATTAACCCTTCAGGCAACTTAAAGAGCATAAAATACTATAAAATTGAATTATCAATTCCTGGATTTCCAAAATAGCCAATTAATTATAACCTGTCTGTTTTTATTGTTCAACCTGATAGGGAAATGGTCAGTAGTCGGTAGCCTATTGACCCATTTAATAATTTGTATTATACTATAAACAGCTAATCAATTAGTAAGAGTTTGAATTTATCTGGAGGGAGAATGATTATGGCGAGCCAAGCTAATGATGATGCGACAATTAAACCTGGTGATGAAACTTATAAAGACTTTTTAGGGTCGCCCGAAGAAATTCAAAACAATAAGAAAATTAAAAATAATGACCCAGCTCCGACCGGGAATACAGAGGTTGGTACTGCTGACGAGGCCGATTATCACGTCCGGGCCGGGCGCATCGGCGGCGAAACCACCAAACAGCGCCACCGGGATAGCAACTTTTATAAGCAAATAGGAGCGCTCGGCGGGACCACTACGATGGCCCGGCATGGGCAGGACTACAGTGAAAGACGCAAGAAGGGCGGTCTGACTACCCGCGAACGTTATGGGGAAGAATATTACCAGGCCATTGCCGCCAAAGCGGCCCGCACTAAACAGGATGCAACCCGCTTGCGTAACGATGCTATAAAGACCCTGATGGCCTCCGGGCTAAAAATCCCGACCATCATAAAACTTACTATGAAAGACCTGAAAGAAAATCCTCGCTTACAAATCTTGATGGCTGAACCGAGCAGTCCCTTGCAGGGCTATGTGCAAAATCGCCTGGAAACCGAAGGCGAAGTCACGCTTTTGTTCGTATCTCAATCGGGTAAACCGCTCTCATTAGCCAATACTTATACCGTAATGGAACGACATAAAGGCTAAAAAGGCCGCTGTGACCGAAATCACACAAATAAGACTTGACAAATCTAGAACCTGACGTATAATACAACCAGGTAATAAATCACCGGGCCGACAAGGTTCAACCTCGGTCGCAAGTTTCCAAACTGCAATTGAAAGGAGTAGAAGCAATTGGCAAAATTTCTTGAAAGCATTGGAGTGTCTGATGCGGGCATTGGCAGCCCTAAAGCCCCAAATTTAGTTGGCGGCTTTTACTCCGGCGGCAACCCCGCAGGTCCGGTGGCAACTGCGCCAGGATTTAACAAGTTAATTACAAACAACCATCTCAGCCAAAAGCGCCTTTTCAGGGCCAGCC
>JAYSYV010001485.1:0-8744 GCA_043727245.1 Chloroflexota bacterium
CTTCATCCAATTTTTCCACCCGGAAAGTTTCGCCCGAATGGGTATAAATCGCACCCGGATGGGTTTCGGTGTAGAGGTTAGGCGGTTCGATCAGGCCGATGTCTCGCCCGGTGCTGGTATTAACAATCTGAAATTTACGGGTAGTGCTGGTCCGCAGAGAAAGCCGGGCGTGGGGATTATCTTCGGCGGGATAATAACAATAACCGCGCCGATTTACTAAACCCTTTTCTTCAAGTAGCTTTTCGGCCAGCTTGATAATCGAATCAGGATAATACTTTTGCAAATCGGCCCGGTTGAACGGTAATTCTTTAGCCATGCACAGCAAATGCTGGCGGGCAATATTCTCATTTTCAATGTTTAAGAGAGCAGTTTCAGCCGGACGGTTAAAAAGGGCGGTCGGGTTAGCTAGAAAATACTGGTCAATCGGGTTCTGGGAAGCCACCAGGAAGACCGTCGCGTCCTTATCGCCTCGGCCCGCTCGTCCGGCTTGCTGCCAGACCGCCATCTGACTGCCTGGATACCCGGCAATAATAACCGCGTCCAGGCCACCAATATCCACCCCCAGTTCCAGGGCGTTCGTACTGAAAACTCCTTCGACTTCGCCTTCTTTCAGCCCGCGTTCAATCGCCACCCGTTCCTCCGGCCTTAGACCGGCCCGGTAAACCATAACCCGTTCCATCTGGCGAGTGCTGCTCTGTTCCAGGCACATCCGGTACATATTTTCCGCGTAGCGGCGCAGGCGACTGAAGCAAAGGGTACTGTAGCGGTGGGCAATTAACTGCTTAAAAAGGTCAACCGTTTCTTCCAGGTAAGAGCGCGTCACCGGCTCGGCCTGAGAAGTTTCGCCAAAAAAAGTGGGCGGCTGCCATATCACAAAGTAGCGCTCGTTCTTACCGGCTCCGTCATTAGAGATAACTTTGAAATTTTCCAGGCCGGTCAACTTCTCGACCAGTTGTTGAGGGTTGCCAATGGTAGCCGAGCAACAAATAAACTGGGGATTAGCCCCGTAATAGGCGCAGGCCCGGCGTAACCGGCGCATTAAATGGGCGATATGCGAACCAAAAACGCCACGGTAGGAATGAACCTCGTCCACTACGATATAGCGCAGGTTTTTCAAAAAGTCCGGCCAGGCTTTGTGCCAGGCGGTCAGTGAAAGGTGAACCAGTTCGGGGTTGGTCAGCAAGATATTGGGCCGGGAACGCCGGATGGCTTTCTTCTCGTCGTCGGCCACGGCCCCATTATACTTGAAAGCCTTTATACCGGCCCCGGCCACGCCCAGGTCTGCCAAAAGACCGTTAAGAGTGGCTAACTGGTCATTCATCAGGGCGTTGGTCGGGAAGATATATAGCGCCGTAGCCTGGGGTTCTTTGAGAATGGTTTCCAGGACCGGCAAATTAAAGCTGAGGGTTTTACCGCTGGCGGTCGCAGTTACCAGGGCAATATTGCGACCCTCGCGCAGAGCGTCAATAGACTCGACCTGATGAGTGTAAAGCTGGCTAATGCCCCGACCGGCCAGAGCTTTGGTTAAGGGCGGCGCTAGAGAGGGAATTAATTCTTGAAAAACGTCCGGCCTGGCCGGTAACTTTTCGATGTGGACCAGGGTATCGTTGGTGTCACCTGCCAGACGAGCATTTCCCCGGCCATTGTAAACGGCTTTTAGCTCTTGAAGAAGGTCCGGGGCCGACAGGCGAAGACCTGCCGACACCGAGCGGAATGCCGGGGAGCTATTCGATAATCCATTTGTCGCTGGCGCGGTCCCAGCTTTCGAGTGTTTCATTACCAAAGAAAAGTTTTACCTCATTTTCGGCGCTTTCCGGCGCGTCAGAAGCGTGAATCAGGTTGCGACCGATTTCAACGGCCAGGTCGCCCCGGATAGTGCCAGGAGCCGCCGCCGCTGGGTTAGTTGCGCCCACGGTATTGCGGACGGTTTCGATGGCTTTCTTACCTTCCAGAGCCAGCACTATCACCGGACCACTGGTAATGTACTGGACCAGTCCTTCGTAAAATGGTTTGCCCTGGTGGATGCCGTAATGCTTCTGGGCCAGTTCGCTTGAGATAGTCATTAGCTTCATGCCAACTATCTTCAAGCCGCGCCGTTCGAGCCGGTGAGTAATTTCGCCGATTAGCCCGCGCTGCACACCATCGGGCTTGATAATTACCAGAGTTCGTTCCAAACCGTTTATTCTCCTTATCAGGACTTTCGCTTGATAAACTCATGTCGAGTTCACCCGGTTAGTTATTTTAAATATCCAGGCTCAAAAGCAAAGTCGTACTCATTTAAAAATTACTTAAAAATACCCAACTTGCGGTAAATCGCACTTGGGTGCTTGTACTAGAGTTCCTTCCTTAGAAACAGACTAGAAGCGAGCTAAAGGATAATACTTTTCAGACTAAAGAGCAAATAAGACTCAAATCGAAGCTGTCCGGAGGTTGGCTGTAAGCTGACTGTAGGCTGGCCTAGTTTTCAAATTCCTTTTCGACCAGTCGGGCCGCTTTCAACATTGCCAGGCGAACTTCTCCCAGCCGCACCGGATGCTGGCAAATCGCAATCATTACCTGTTCAGCAGCACTGCACATCAACAGCAAGCCGTTTTTAGCCTCGATAATAGTATCGTTGAGCGAGCCAATCCCCAGGCGTTGGGTGGTCTTGCTAATATTATCGAACATGTTCGCCGCCAGCGCCGCCAGCACTTCGGCATCTTCTTCCTCAATCAGTAAGGTTTGAATCACCAGGCCATCTCTGCCTACCAGCAGACCGCCAATCACACCCTCGGTTTTAACCAGTTCGTCAAAGACTCTACGCATTGTTGTGTCCTTTTAATCTGAAATGACAGTTCGAACGTCAGGACTTACTTCTTGCCGCCAGCCGGGGCCAACGCCTTACTATATTCCGCCAGAGCTGCCTGGAACTGGCCTTGTTTCTTGTAGGCATCACCCAGGACACGGTGGAAACGCGCACTTGACTCAGCCGAATTTACGATCTCTTTGAGTTTAGAAACAATCTCCGGCAGAGCCGCCTTATCAGCCACTTTCACGGCCTGGTTGAAGAAGTTAAGTGACTGGTTATAATCCTGCCGGTCAAAGAACTGGTAAGCCTTTTGCAAATTTTCCTGGGAAGGACTGAGCGCGACCGGTGGGACAGACTCGATGGCTGCTTCGGGAGCGGTCTGAACTGGCGCAGCCGTAGCGGTACTTTCGGCTGCCGCCACTTGTTCGGGTTGGGCCGGTTCTTCGTGGACCGGGGCAGCCGGAATCACACTTTCAACTGCGGCCTGTTCCGACTCTTCATCCTGAACTGGGGTAACAGTTACCTGCTCAGGTTCTTCCTGGGCCTCCTGCTCCATTTCAGGCGCAGCGGACTCCAGGGCTTTATCCGAAGTAACCGGGGATGCCTCAGAAACCGACTCAGGCTGAAAACCCTCCTGAGTAGCGCTAGGTTCCGAGGCCGGTTCAGCCGAGGTGGCCGCTTCTGGTTCGGCATTTTCGGGTTGCGGTAAAGGGGCCGTCAAAGGCGAAGGTTTTAGCTCGTCCGGTACAGCACTACTCTCACTAAGGTTGAACGGTTCGGTAATGCCAGTCGGTACAGCGGCAAGGCTCGGAGCCTGGGCTTCCAGCTCAATAAACTCACTATCCGGCAACTCCGGCAGCCCGCCAAAGTCGTCTATGTCAAATTGCTCGTGAGCCTGAGCCTGTTCCGGCTGGACCGCCTGTTGGAAAGTTTCAGCCTCAACGGGTTGGGTCGCGGGCTGGTCCATAAAAACGGGTTGACTGGCGCTGGCTTGCAACTCGGCCAGAGGCAACAAATTTTCTTCAGTGATCTGGTCCGGACCGGCAGAAGCAGGCGGGAACGAGGGGGTTTGTTCCTGCTGTTTGCGGCGAGCGGCTAATCTTTCAAAAAGGGAAGTCGCCTGAGTCGGGGCTTTCTCAGGTTCAGGAGTTCGTTGTTTGACCCATTCAAACTGGCGTAACGGCTTTTCCTCGTCCGATTCGGCGGTGGTCGGTTGAGGTTGCGCCGGGGGAGCATTGTAAGCGGTTTGACTCAAAGGCTCCAACGGGTTATGGACAGCTTCCTCAGTGCCAAAAATATTGTCGGCTTCGGCATCCCAGGTAAAAGGTTCCGTATCAAAATCCAACGGAGAGGTCAGGCCGGAGGGCATGGGTGGGGCATACGCGGACGATTGCCCGGAACCCGAAGACCCTTGCCGGGCAGGTGGCGGCGGCGGGTTGGGCGGTAGCTCATCGAAATCGGCCATACTAAACGGCTGCACTGCGCCCATACCGGCATATTCAAACGCAGCCGGTCCTAGGGGCGGAAGGGACGGCTGGCGAAACTGTTCCGCAAAAGATGGTGGTCGGTTAAAAGATGGCGGAGGCGGAGGTGGTGGCGAGGCCGCCATGTCAGTATCATCATCCAGGTTAAAGGGTAATAAATCGCCAAAATCGGCTTCCGCCGCGAAGGACGGAGGCGGTGGGGCTGGCGCATAATCGTGTGGCTCTGGCCCGGCAGGAGCCTGAAACTGGGCCGTAGGCGGAGGAGAAGGCGGAGCCGGTACAACCGCATCAAACTCCTCAAAGCTGAACGGTTTCAAATCATCCATATCCAGCCCCAAATCAAACGCCGGATGCGGAGGCGGTGTAGGTGGGACCGGCGGAGCGGAATCCCCAAAATTACGAGTGTACAGCCGGGTTTCTTTCGAGCGGTCAATTAAAGGACGGGGCGGAACCGGGTCAGGCGGCTCAAATCCGGTCAGGTCATGGTCATCGTCCAGGCTGAAGGGCTGCAAGTCGTCCGGTGGCGCGAAACCCTGGTTGACAGCCGGTGTTTTAAAACTGTTGAAAGGCGGTGGCGGTAAAACTGGCTCACCAAAATCGTTTCCTTCTTCCAGGTTAAACGGGGCCAGGTCGCCAAAATCGCTGCTTCCAAAAGAGGCCGGGTTAGATGGATTCGAGGGCGGCACATTATAACCGGAAGCCGGAGTATCCAGCCAGGACGGCAGGGCGCTCGTCATCAAACCTAAACGGTCAATGTTGCCCCTATCATCATTTTCAGCCGAATTAGTCGGTGGCGGCGGCGGAACAGTGGCATCTGCCGACATTAGCCAGGGCGATAAATCGCCGTTAGTAGGCCCGGTATCCTCACGGGACCTGATGCGGGCGGGCGGAGTATTCACGTCCGTAATAGAGGGGCTGCCGCTAGAAAGCCCGTATTGCTCGATTTCAGCCTCATCCAGAACAAAAGCCTGGAGATAATCAGGCAATTCTTCCCGTTCCCAATCAAAAAGATCGTTCTCATTTTCCTGACCGCGTCTGATGGGCATTTCCGGGTTCTCCTGCAAGTGATTTGGTGAGGTTGTGAGAGGTGAAGAGTCCGTAACCAGCCTGACGTTAGCGTCAGGTTCAAACTCAGCCGGGGTCGAGGTCGATTCGGTGGCAGGTTCCAGGTCGGCTAGTCCGCCAAAAGCAGGTCGATTCGACTCCTGGGCCATTTGTTCCAGGGCAAAATCTGGGATTGGGCCTTGCTCGTCACGTTTATAAAAAGCGTAAGGTTCCCGGTACACGGGCGTGTCGGCCTGGGCGGTTGAAGCAAACCCGGAAGTAAAAGCCCCCGGTGCGGCCTGGTCGAAAGCATCTTCCTGGGCCGGAGCGACACCAGACTCATACGAGAACGGCGGCGCGTAAGCCGGTTCAGGGTAAGACTCGGCCTCGGTTTCAAACATAGGCAGCGGCTGGTCCGGGTCAGCGCCAGGCTCGGTTTCCGGCAAGCCGGGCGGCTCAACGGCAGGTTGATTGGTAGTGTCATTCGTGTCGTCCTGACTGTCGCCGGGTTCTCCCCGTGGCGCATCGGGCGATTTGGAAGGAATAGAAGGAGTTGGAATAAGAATCGGTTGTGGTTCTGGTTCCGGGTAAAGCGGCAAGCCGGAGCCTTCGTCCGGTTGAACCGGGTAAAGCGGTGCCAGGCTACTAGCCTCCAGGTTTGTCACCGGGCTGGCTTCGGCCTTATTTGAAAAAGAAAACTGTTCCGGCTCGGCTTCAAAAGTAAAAAGTTCAGTAGTTTGCTCGAAAGGCAAGGAAGCGTCAGTAGCCTCTAAATCTTCAGGTTTGTGGTCGGGTTGGCTAACCGGACCGTCCTCGAATAAAGAAACTTGCTCGGAAGTGGGACTAATAAACTCATCAAAATTAAACGGCTCGAAAGGTAAAGCAGTGCTATCTTGCTCGGCTTCTTCCAGATTAAAAGGTTTTGCTTCATTTGCCTTTGCTTCCGTGGCCGTTTCGTTGTCAAAAAAGAAGGGCGGAATATCCTGCAAAAACTCAGGTGGGGCCGCATCTTCATCGAAAGCGAATGGCACTATCTCTGAGTCGTTTGAGTCGCCCGGTGTAGTGGCAAAATCAGATTCAAAGGCAAAAGGCTGAGGGGCTTCCTGGGCAGATTGGTCCGCCGGGACCACTTCTTCAAACAGGCTCAAATCGCCATCTTTAGCCAGACTAAAATCAAGGTTGAAGGCTCCTGGGTCCGCCTGGGTAGGTTCGACAGCCGGTTTAACCGGAGGACTGAAACTGAAAGGGGGCGAGCTTTCGACTTCTTCAAACAGATTAAAGGCATCATTTTCGCCACCCTGGGTAATCTGGCGCAGTTCATCCAGGCTGTTTAAAGTTTCCGGCGAAGGTGGGGCTGGCTGCTCCTGCTGGTGAGTTGTTTCTTCTTCCTGCTTCTGGGCGACATGCCGCTCGGTATCAGAGAGCAGGGCAAAAAGGTCCAGGCCAAGATTGTTATCTTCTTCAGTGGCGGAAGGCAGGTCCGGACGCAAACCGAGGACCACATCGGTTTCCTGGCGACCGGTCGCCCATTCCGGGACCAAATTTTTCTGGCTGGCAACTTCTGCGGCCAGACTTTCGCTATCGGGCCGGGGAATAGCCGGGACACCCAGCATTGAAATATAGTTCATGGCTTCATTTGAAACCAGCGAATCTTCAAAGAGCCGCTCGGCCAGCAAATTGAGCGGGTCCAGGGCGTGGGCGCGTTCGAGGTAATCGGCTGCCCGGTCCTGGTTCCGGCGCACCCCGTAGATATGCCAGAGGACAAGATTAGCCTTGACCAGATAAACGTTATTCTCGATCAATTCCTGGGCCAGTTGCTCGGCCCGGTTATAATCCCGGTTGCGCCAGTAAGCTTCCATCAAACCCACCTGCACATCCAGGCGGTTTGGGGTCTGGCGCAGCACGGTGGTATATTCCTCAATCGCCTGAACGTAAAGACCATCCCGCAACCGGGCGTTTGCCAGGCCGACTTTAGTCATACGAATCTGGGGCCGGATGCCATCTTTGCGTTCCCGGTAGAGCCGCAGCAGTTCTTCGCGCAGTTGTTCGATGCTGGGGTCAAGTTCCAAAGCCCGTTCGCAATAAAGGATGGCAGCGTCTAACCGGCCCTGCTCATAGGCAATAAAACCCCGGTCCACATAGCCAAGCACATCCTGGGGGTCGGACGAAAGCACGAAAACAAAAAGCTGCTCGGCCTCGGCAAACAGCCTTTGTTCGGTATAAGCTTCACCCAACATGCGGCTAGCTTCCAGGCAGCGCGGGTAGAATTTAAAGATATGGTGACATAGAGCAATCGCCTTGTCAGGGTTGCCTGCTTCCAGAGCCGCTTTGGCATCGCTAATTACGTCTTCTAGATTTACCCGGTTTATCGCCATTGTTTGTCCTGAAGCTAAATTTGAAGTGGTAATTATTTACATAACATAATACGCAGTAACAGGCTCATTATAAAACAGGCGGCCTGAAATATCAATAGTACCTCAGTCAGTCAGGCTACCTGAAAGTTTATTCGGCTGGAACCAAACTTGTTTGCACCTGGGCCGGTGGTTCGGATGAACCATTTTCGGGGAGAGCGCCATGGACCAGGCTATGGGCGTGTTTGAGCAGCAATTCGATGCGCTCCGGCCTGACATTCTTGGTTTCCAGGTACTTTTCCAGCAGTTGCAAGGGGGTTAAACCTTCGACCGAAGCCCCGCCCAGCCGGACCCGGCGAGGCCGGTCAATCTTGCGCTCAATACCGGCCAGGTGGTAAATCTCGTATTCGTTCAAGCTGCGGCGCAATTCGTCTTCGCGCAGACCGGCCAGTTGGTCAGGCCGTAACTTCAAACGTACCCGCACAATCGCGTTTTTCAAGCCCGGACCTTTCAAACGCCCGGCCTCACGCTGCATGGCCTGAATTGCCGCCGTAGTCGGGTTCAACAGGCTGTCCTCGGCAATATCCTCAATATCCAGGTCCAGAGTGCGGAAAGCCCGCACTAACGGGTCTTCTACAAATTTCCAATCGGTCAGGCGCGTGACCTTGCCGCCACCGGGGTCGTCTATTTCGATCAGGATGATGCCTTTAGGGTCATTTTCCTCGCCAAAGTCAATCCGTTCCAGGCTACCAGGATAGACAATCGCCGTATCACCGGCCCTTAAATCCTGGTGTTTGTGGATATGGCCGACCGCGATATAATCAAAGTTTTCCGCGCCCAGGATGCTTTTTTGCAAAGCCAAATCTTGCCCCAGCATAATCGAGCGTTCGCTGCCGTAGGTCGCTCCCACAATCGAAGCGTGGACCGCCAGGACCGCCGGGTATTGCTGGTCAAGCAGCCTGATTTGCTGTTTGAGCAGGTTTTCCATTTTTTCCAGCAAAAGCTGGTTTAGCTCGTCCAGGCTGCGGCCCCGGTATTCTTCCCTGGTTATCAGGTTCTGGCGAGTCAGCCAGGGCA
>JAYSYV010001486.1:0-2856 GCA_043727245.1 Chloroflexota bacterium
GGTCCATCGCCAGATAAACCAGGGCAAAGCCGCCCTGACCGATTTTCTTTTCGAGGCGGTAGCGCGTATTTAAGACACTGTTTTCCGTTATCATCCCGAATATACTCCTGCTAGATAAATTAATCTATAAATTGGAAATTATTACAATTCTGGCATTCAAATTATAGAATTATTATAAACTGTCAATCTTTATAAAGATATGAAGTTTTTCACTAGTTTGAAAAAACCACAGGGCTATCTTAACCGTTTCTTATAACTCTTGAGCGACAATCAGACCCTTAAATTTAAATCTGGTTATTCCAAAAGGAGAAGTCTTTCAGAAATCTGCGCTATCAAACCAAAATTGGTCGGGCTATAATAGAGCCTAACTGATTTCCCGGCTAACTGCGCTTAAATAGTTTCGATAGCTCCTTCAGCGGGACTCAGGCTAAATCGAAAGAAAAGATGGCGTGAATTTTGATACGAAAATCGCGGTGGTATTGCGAACAAAAAGGTTATCGATACTTCGGTTCACACTCGAAGGGCGTGACAAAGTGTTCGTTTTTATTCAAACTTGGTTGACTTTGCGTCGGGCAAACCAACTTTTATGGCAATTCGTCAGGAATGACGAAAGGTGTCCCGGTTGCCTGGGACACCTTTCTTCGTGTGATTAGTGGCTACTAACTATAGTTTCTACTTGACGGCCAGTTTAGACACACCCGCCAGGGCATCTTGCTGCATTTGTTTGGCCGCATCGGCTGGTTTGGCAACTCCTGCTACGACCTGCTCCAGGTTTGGCCGGAGAGCCGCCCAGACGGCCCGCATTGCAAACGAGGTTGGTTGGGGCTGGCCGGTTTCAAGCTGAGTGTATAGACCGTTCCAGATGGGGTTGCCTTTTACCATGTCGCTATTCAAGAAAGCGGTAGTAGCCGGTAAGAGGCTGGCTTTACTCAGGATAGCGGCCTGCTGGCTGGGTTTCGCTAACCATTGCAGAAAAGTTTTGGCCCCGGTCAGGCGGTCGCCACTGGTCTGCGCTCCCAGGAAGAACGTCTGGCTGTCGCTAAAGGGTACAGCCGGTTGCCCGGTCTGGTCTACTTTGGGTAAAGAGGCTATTCCTAAATCCAGCTTGGCATCGGCTTCGGTCGGGTTAATAGCGCCGGAGTACTGGCTTATCAGCGAGTCAGGCCCGATGTAAAAGCCCAGCCGCCCATCCCGGAAGGCATATTCAATCTGGTTATCTTTGAGGCGCGAATCGTCCCGGACTGTCTTATCTTTAAGCAACTGGTTGATGTAGCCCAGGGCGCTAACCATCTGAGGCGTATCCAGGGTCGGCTGATTCTGGCTGTTCAGGACCGCCCCACCAAAGCCGCCCAACAAACTGTTCAGGAAGAAAGGTTCGTTTACATCAATTGCCAGACCGATAGATTTAGTTTTAGCATCGTAGAGCGGCTGGGACATTTTGCCGAGTTCGCTCCAGGTCGTGGGTGGATTTGGAACCAGCTTTTTATTGTAAAGCATGACGGTTGTACCGCTGTAGGTATAGGGTATCCCCCACTGGCTGCCATTTAGCTGGCTGCTGCCGAGGGCTTTGGCGGCAAACCCGGCCAGGAAAGTCTGGTCCAGGGCTTTATCGGCGGGTTGAAGGGCTTTGACTGCCGTCAGGTCGGCCACGAAATCGCCGGGCGCAACCAACAGGTCGGGGAGCTTGCCGGATTTAACAGCGGTTTCGGCGGAATAAATCAGGTCGTCCGAGTTGAAATGCAGCAAAGTAACTTTGAGGTTAGGATACGCCTTGCCAAAAGCGGCCACCTGGTCCTTTAAGGTTGCAGCCAGTTTATCGTTAAGCCCGTCCCAGATAACCAGCGTCCCTTTCAGGTTCGCGTCAACCACGGCTACAGTGGCCGCCGACGTAGTTGCCGGAGGGGTGGTCAGTGTGCCTGGGGTAAACATCTGCCCAGGCGTGGGGCTGGTCGGGACGGCAGTTCCCCCGGTTGGTTCGACGGTCGGCTGGGCAGCATCGCCAGCCATTGCCGTCGCCGCGCTGCCGGTCGGCTGGCTCTGGCTAATTGGTGCGGTGTTGGGGCTGGCCTGGGAAGGAACCGGGGTCACTTCGCCACAGGCCGCTAAAGTCAGCGTCAGGATCAATATCCCCAGCGCCAGGACATTGAGGCGGAGCCAGCGAGTCAATTCAAACATCTTTTTCATCTTTATCTCCGGCTACCTGACAAAATCCAGGGTAGGGAAGCCGCTCCCGACAACCGGCGTGGGGTCAGTACCAAGCCAGTTTTTAAGCAGCGTTCCATAAACCGAGCGGAAATCCACCTGGACTTTCATATTGCCGTTATCCAGGTCGGTCAACGAAGGCTGCTTGCCGTAAATGCCCGGTTTGATGGCATTTTTGCCACCCAGTATAAACATCGGCTCGGCGCTGCCGTGGTCAGTGCCTTTGCTGCCGTTTTCGGCTACCCGGCGGCCAAACTCGCTAAAAGTCACCGTCATAACTGAGTCGGCCAGGCCGTGAGCCTGTAAATCCTGGTAAAAGGCGGCCAGACCTTCGCCTAAAGTCTGGTGCAGCCGCGAATGCGTGATGGATTGGTTGAAGTGAGTATCGTAACTTCCGTCGGTTGCCACGTAAAAGACGCGAGTGCCGTAATCGGAGTTGAGAACCTGGGCGATATTCTTAAGGCGGTCGGCAAAAGGGGTTTTGGGATAGGTTACAGCCGGTTTGTAGTCGGTCGCTACCTTCGCCAGTGCGTCGCTGGCGTTGAGGGCATCCAGGGCAGTCTTGCGGATATAGTCGGCTGTGCTGTTCTGGGCCGCGACACTGTAGATTTTGCGGGCGGCGGCAAGCTGGGCCTCGCGGTCGCCTTTAACCGA
>JAYSYV010001487.1:0-2855 GCA_043727245.1 Chloroflexota bacterium
CGAAGGCGCACCTTAACTGGCACAGTTCTATCGCCAGCCCGGAACTGTAGTTCATCACCGGTGGCTTTTCAAAGTTAGTAGGGGCATCTCTGAGCGGTATTTTCTTATCTGACATCATAAAGACTCCTTTGTACTGGATAGCTTGCGAGCAGGTCGCCCGCCTAGCCCATCATAAACAGGCCGTTCCGGAAGTGGGTTGGCCGTATACCACTGGTTTACCTCGACCTGGAACTGCCGGGTGAGTTCAGCCGCTTCCAGGCGCAGGAAATGAGCTTCCTGGACTACTTTGCGGATTGTCTCTCCGAAGCGGATCAACTCCTGTTTGCGCAAGTCTGCCGCCACCTCGCGTTCGATAAAAGTGCCGCCTCGCACGCCCGGCCGGGTATAGACCAGGCCCAGTAATTCCAGGTTCTGATAGGCTTTGGCAACTGTATTGGGGTTAATCGAATGTTCCTCGGCCAGTTCGCGAACCGTCGGTAACTGTTCGTCCGGCTTAAGCATCCCGGTAGCAATCGCCCGCTTGATCTGGTCAATGATTTGTTTGAATAGAGGGACGCCACTCTGGGCGTCAATATCGAACCAAATTGCCATATTTCTCTTCTTTTGTCTTTTAGAATTCTTTTCGATTGAAAGCCAGTAGCCCGGCAAAAAACACAATCACACCTGCGATAATGAGGCCAGCCATCCAGCTCAGCCGGTGATTTAAATCGACATATTGTAACAACTCAGTCTGCATTGGTTGATACTGGTTGACCCTGGCAAATGGTCCATTTCCATTAAGTACAAGATAAGTAATTAATAGTAGTGGGGCCGCTGCCGCCGTAGTCTGGACCATACTCCGGGTGAAAATTGAAAGCAGCCCGACGCTACAAACTATCAGTCCCCCGATCACCAGTATTATTCCTACGGCTGCCAGGGCCGGTAATAACTCGGCGGGACGGCTTGCTTCTAATCCCCCACCATTCCAGCCTGAACAGTAAGCATTATCGCCACAGGGGTTGGTAGTCCAGCGTAGTATAAGGACCTGACGAGGTAGTTGGTCTATCAGGAGTACTAGCAGGCTGCTTATGCCAGCGATGGCAATCAGGGTAGCAGTGCTGAGTAGGATTTTAGTGGCATAAATACGGCTACGGGTAAGAGGCCGGGTCATTATAAAACTTATAGTACCTTTACCAGTCTCCTCGGAAATTAAATCTATGGCGCCCAATAAGGCCATGGCAGGCGTTAGCATGATTAAAACTTTTAGCCAGCCGCCAAAAAGGGTATTGTAAATGTCCTGGCCGTCCTGCTGGTAGATGCTTACGGTCATTGGACTTAACCAGACATTGCTTAATAAATATATTAGCATGGCCCCAAAATAGACAATTAGCCAGAGTATTAATTTGAGGCGAAGGCTGAACCATTCCTTATAAATCATATTTGAACCTTTTATTATTCATAAGAAAGTAGCTTAGAACTCTTCTCGGTTAAAAACTACTATTCCCCATATCAATAACCCTATGCTGACTATCGCGAATACGGTTGACCAGCTTAACAAAAATCTCATATCAGCGACAATCAAGTTTGAAGTAAAAATCTGACCACGTGAACCAATAATTGTATTGCTATAATAGGTTTCCCGGTTTCCCGCGCCTAAAAGGAAAACGTATGACAAAACCACTACCGGAGTCGCCGCTGCTACAGTCTGCAAGATATTACGGCAGTAAATTGAAAGAAATGCGGCATTAAAAACCACCACAATCCCGACCAATAGTATCAACACCAAACCTATCAGGGCCGATACGAAGTCTATCGGGCGGCTGGTAGCTGAAACATTACAGTAAGTATCTGGCCTACAGGGAGGCACGTTATAAACGGACATTTCAACCGTCCTGGGCAACCGGTCCACCACCAGCACTATCAGGCTGATGAGAGCAATCACACTAACTAATACCCCGGTATTCAGTAATACTTTGGTGATATATATCCAAGTCCGGCTGAGGGGACGCGTTAACATGAAACTTATAGTACCTTTGTTTTTCTCTTCTGAAATTAAATCCACGCCACCCAACAGGGCCAATACCGGCGTCATCACAGCAATATTTTCCAACCATTTGTTAAATAAGGTGGTATATATTTCGGAGTCCCCCGACCCATAAATATTGACATACATTGGATTACGTAGGACATTTACGCTCAAAAATACAACTGCCCAGCCACCATAAATTGCCAGCCACGCCGCTAATTTAAGCCGAAGGTTAAACCATTCTCGGTAAATCATAAATCACCTCTCAATTTGCTCTTAAGCTGCTGGCCTCGTAACTAAAAACTTTTATGCTTAAAAGCTAACATTCCACCGACAAATAGCCCGATACCGGCTACTATCAGCACGGCCAACCAGCTAATGAGCAAGCTTGTATTTGCGATTATCATATTGGAAGAAAAAAGAGGCCCCATTGCCAACCCTATTCCTTCAGCTGGTATAACCGGTAACATTTGACGGTGTCCGCCCTGGACTAATAACAGGTACGCCAGTAACACAAGTGGTGTTGCTGCCCCGATTGTTTGAATAATATTATGACAATATATGGAGAGAAATCCGGTTCCTATAATAACCACAACACCTACCAGTAGTATAAGAGCCAGGCCCATAACGGCTGGTAAAAAATCCATATGGCGGCTGCTATTAATAAGCGAGCAATAAGAATTTGGACAAGTGGGTAAATTATAACGGGTTTCAATTACGTTTCTTGGCATCCGGTCTATCACAAATATAACCAGACTAATACTGCCTAACACTCCTACTAGCGACCCGGCGCTCAATAACACCTTAGTGGCATAAATCCGAGTCCGGGAATAAGGGTGAGTTAAGAGGA
>JAYSYV010001488.1:0-2851 GCA_043727245.1 Chloroflexota bacterium
TAAGTGAATGTTGGCGCATTGTTTTGCCCTTTCTTTAGGAGCTTGTTAAGAAGATTTTCACGCAGATTTTTTGATTTAATTGAATTTGATTTGAATACAGGCAAAAGATTGCCTCAGTCAGAGTATTATACAATCGGCTAAACAGCCAATAAGTTTTAAATCTCCGTTTGCCTTGCCCTGCCAAAACTGTTAAAATCGAGTTTGATTTACCCCGCCACGATGGTTAAAGCTTCTCGAAAACCGGGCTTGACCAGGGCAACAAAAAGCTTCACCGGGCGTTCATATAAGGTAAATGGGCCGCTTTAATCCGGCTTTGTTTACGAAGGATTACGTTATCCGGCCTATATTCAGGAGAGAAAAAGCAGTTTGGCCTTTTCAGTCAGAAATATCAGCAAAAATCCCGCTTCCGCCTCCACTAATCAGAATTCTACTCTGACGGGAGATGCCCCGACCGGTCCCGGTTTCCCGGAGGTTCCCACCACGCCCTTACTCGAACGTTACTGCCCGGATTTTTCTGAAATCAAGGCCAAAGCCTGGCGGTCATTCTGGTCGCTTTTCAGCCTGGCAGTTCTGGTTGTGAGTCTTATTATTGTTACATTAGCTTACCAGGCCCGTCCCACCTATGACCTCAAACTGGGCGGTGGTTTTGATACGCCTTACCTGAACCTGGCTGAGGGCGGTTTCGGTAGGCCGGTGCAATCCAAGAATGATCCGGCAGACCAGACCGAAGGCGAGAGCAGCAACCGGGATACTTCTATTCCTGCCGCTGCCCTGGCGACCGCGCCGGAGGAAAGCCGTCAGAGCTATCGCTGGACACGTGAGCGGCCTATTCTGCTTTTGCCCGGTATGTCGGCGGCTCCCACTCGCCTGACCTTACAGGCTACTGGCTCACTTCTCTATAGTGCGGGCCAGCGAGTGGAAGTGCTGGTCAACGGGCAGCCGTTTAGCACTTTCGATTTAAAACCCGGTGCGCCGGTTAGCCAATCCTTCGATGTCCCAGCCGACAAATTAAGCGGCGGCAACCTGGCCCTGGAAATGCGGGTCAAGCCGCTGGGTCAACTCGATACGGCCCTGATTAGCCGCTATCCAGGCACTTTCAGCGCAATTGACAAGCAGAATGGTCAGACCATCTACCAGGGCGCAACCGGTTTCAAGCTGTATGTCGCCAGGCTCGAAGCGGTTCCCAACGCATCAGGAATTGTTTTACCACCGTTAAGTATAGTGCTGGGGCTGGCCGTTTCGGGCTGGCTCTTGTATTTTGGCCTGGCCTATACCGGGCTGCGCCGTAGCTTGGCTTTCGGGGCGACGGCCCTTAGTCTGGTAGCCGGAGGGCTGATTCTAGCCCTGGCCCGTTTGAGTTTGACCATATTCACTGGACGGTTAGCCCTTTTGCTGCTGGTGACGGTGTTGTTGCTGCCGGTGCTGGACGGGACCGTTCCCAGGCTCTTGCGCCACTGGAAGCTGCCGCTGCCCGGTTGGGCCTGGCAGGGCTTACTCGTAATGTTTTTAATCGGCATGCTTGGCCGGGGCGGCGGAGTGCTGTATCCTCATACCGAAATAATTGACCAGCCTTACCACCTGAACCAGATTAGCCTGATTCTGCACGACCCCAACGGCCTGATTAGCGGCCTCGTCAACGAATTTCAGAATAAAGCTCCTTCCAAAGTGCCGGACCAGTGGGGTAACAGTGCGGTCATTCCCTATTCGACCATCAGCTATTTCTATCTGGCCCCGGTAGCGGCTTTGCCAGTTGACCCGGCTATTAGCGTAAACATGTTTAACGCTTTGCTGGATGCCCTGCGAATTTTTATTGTCTTTGGATTGGCGGCAGTCCTGGGGGCTGGAGCGCGCGCCTCGCTGGTGGCAGCCGGATTTTACCTGATTGTGCCGTGTACCTGGATGCTCAATAGCTGGGGCAACTGGCCGACTACCCTCAGTTTTTGGCTGGCAACCGTCTATTTTATGTTGGCCCTGGTCTACTGGCGGCGGCTGGATAAACTCTGGCCCTGGCTCCTGACCACCTTCGTGCTGGTCCTGACTATGCTGACCTACACCGTCACGGCTGTGTTTATGGGGATGCTGATAATAGGGTGGGGATTAGGCGTGTGCCTGTTTGTGGGTGGGCGGAATGAACCGGCCCGGCGCAGCAGCCTGTTCTTGCTGGCTTCGCTGGTGGCGGCCTCGGTTTTCTCTATTCTCTTTTACTACATCCAGTTCCTGCCCGACCTGCAAGCTACCCTGGGCGAATTTGGCAAATCTATCAAAGACAAAGGTTCGTTGGGCGGTTTTGGCGACCGGAACCTCGATTTTTACCTGGGACTTTACACCGACCACCTATTCTTCCGCTATGGGGCCGGTATATTTATTCTGGCCGCTTTGGTGGTCTACGGTTGGCTGCTCTTCGCCCCTCAGCCTCGCCCAACCGACGATTCGGCTAAACCCGACGACCAGTTAGAAACACTTGAACCCAATCTGGCAATCCTGCGGCAGGGCCATCACCTGTGGCTGGCCGGAATGTGGTTTGGGGTCTTCCTGCTGTTTGGCCTGGCTCAGTGGAAGGTAGATATGGTGGACAAGCAGGTCTGGTTTGTCGTGCCGATGGCCGTATGTCTGGCAGCAGTGGGCGCGGTCTGGGCCTGGCAGCGTTTCAAAACTCCGGTCTTGCTCTATGGTACACGCCTGGCAATCGCGGGCATGGTGCTGTGGACCACTTATTCGGCCCTGACCCTCTGGTACGACCGGGTTTTTATCACCCGGCGCTAAAATTTGTTGAGTATTTTGAATTGAGAGAAAAAGATGACTGTTAGTTCCGGGATTGTTTCAAAATTAAAAGATACGCTGGATAACCCTC
>JAYSYV010001489.1:0-2848 GCA_043727245.1 Chloroflexota bacterium
GAAGAGGTGAATTTTACCCTCTAATTCTAATCCTCTTCAACGAATAAGTGTGCTTGAGACTTGTGGCATACTTTTACACGTATCCGGTTCCATGGTGAAACTCTGGAAAGAGCGAGCCCAGGCGGTCTGGTCCAATGGCATAACCGGGGTTTCCGATGGAGATTTAACGGTTATGGGTAAATCAAGGCCGGTGGGCAGCCAGGATGAAGGATTCTTCCATACGCGCTGGGGCCACCCGCCCTTTAATACTTCGCAATGGCTGGTGGCCTGGCCGACAGCCTTTCGCCTGGAAGTGCTGCGGTCTTTAGACTGGCCCCTGCTGGACCAACCTCCTACTTAACCGGATTTTTGGATGGTCCTACCAAAAAGTCACCTAAACCGCTTAAGTGAAAAAGCCTTTTCAAATTATGGCGCCTGGACATCCAGAATATATCTGGCGGCCGGAGAAATCCGGTCGTAGGTGGTCTGCCGGATAAATTTCTGCTGGGTCAATTGCTGGGGATGTTCGCGGGCTACATAAGCCGAATGCAAAACCCGGCGAGGCCGCCCTGACGTATTTTGCGTCCCGCCGTGCCAGGTATGAGAATTGAAGACCATGACGCTGCCCGCCTCGGCCTCGAACAGAATTTGTTCGGGATGTTCCGCCCTGATATCGGTTATATAATCGGCGGGACGCCCGGCCAACCGGTGCGTGCCGGGCACCAGCCTGGTTGCGCCATTATCTCTGGTCATATCGTCCAGCAGCCAGACTGAATTAAAGATATGGTTTGGTTCGTTTACTGGCGCGGCCCCCAGTCGGCGTGGAGGTCCTGGTGCCCGGTGCCCGGCAGAGCATCCCGGCCGTTTAAGGACATTATTTTGAACTCCCGCCCAATAACATGATAGGCGGCGGCCAGCACTTTCGGGTGGGTATAGCAGCCGTCGAACACTTCGCCCTTATTAACCACGTCAGCCAACCTGCAAGCGCCTTCTTCCTGCTTAAATTCAGTCCCGGCCTTCTCGCCTTCTTCTTGAACCAGCCGCTCGAAAGTGTCTCTTAAGTCGGCTACCCAGGCTTTATCCAGTAACCCTGGGAAAATAATATAACCTTTTTCGTCCAGGCTTTGCTTTTCTTCATCACTTAAAGTGGTATCCGTTACCCCCAAGAACGCTAAAGCCTCGCTTATATTGTCAATCCTGGCTGATGTGGTACTACTCATTAATTCCCTCCGGCAACAATGCAACTACAAGCAAGCCGTTAAAATCTTCATTGATCTCATCAAGAAACCTCTAAATCTAATTCAAAATATCTTTCGCCAGGTTTTCCAGCCCGTCCATATCGTCCAGGTCCAGCCATTGCAGCATGACGCGCTCCGCCCCGGATTCCTGTACCCGGCCCAGTTGCTCTACCACCTCGCTACCGGTCCCCACTATCACACCGCGCTCTTTTAGCCGGTTGGCATCGCCGCCCATTTTTGCTACGTTTTCTTTCAGTGTAGCCTCGTCTTTGCCGTAGACAATGGTGGTGGTCAGGGAGCGTTTGACCGCTTCCGGCGTCCGGCCATTTTCCACTATCAGGCGGTCGAGTTCGGCATTCAACCGGGCGTATTCAGCCGGTGGAATAACATTACCGTTCCATTCGCCCGCGTACCTGGCTACCAGGGGTAAGGTTCGTTTGGGGCCGGTGCCGCCAATCAAAATTTTTGGGCCGCCTTTCCGGGCCGGGCGCGGCAGTAAAATAGCGTCTTTAATCTGGAAATATTTCCCTTCAAAATCAACCGGCTGATCGCTATTGAACAGCCGGGTAATGACCTCCAGGCCCTCCTCAAAGCGGTCAAAGCGCTGCGGCACTGGCAGCAACTCCCAGCCATAATTGGCATGTTCGCGTACCTGCCAGCCCGCGCCCAGGCCCAGCGTTAAACGCCCGCCGCTCAAATCGTCCACCGCGCTTGCCATGCGGGCAGTCATAGTCGGCTGGCGAAAAGTCATCGGGCTGACCATCGAGCCAAATTCGATTCTTTTGGTGTGGCTTGCCAGCCAGGTCAGCGATACCCACAATTCAAGCGAGTCTATATCAGGCGCTTCATGATTGGTATAGTGGTCCGAGCGGTAAAGCCCGACGAAGCCCAGGTCTTCGACCGCCCCGGCAATTCGCTGCCAGCGAGGCCAGTTAAGCCCATTCTGACCTTCAAGCATTATGGCAACTTCGATCATTTTTCTCCTGGTTCTATTCATACCGATTGCAAATTAACTGGACAGACCGGCCTTACCCTGTGTGGGCGTCACCAGTCTGCCTGTTTCATGGGTCACGGCGTCAGCGTCCGTAACCGGTTTACCTCTTTCAACAAGTCCTGTCAGGGCCGGGTCGCCCGTTTCTATTCCTGGTTGGCGGCAACCAAATCCTTCATATCAATCAGATATTCACCAAAAGACACGTCCACCGAATCATCTCCGGTTACATAGTGCCACAATTTGGCCCGCATATTATGTTCGATGCGGTCTTCGTTACCCTGCCACTCCTGGTAGCCCTTGTAAATTATCTGGACCACATCCCGGTCTTTAATGCCGTCCAGGTTAAACAGGCCGCGCTGCTCCT
This sequence comes from Chloroflexota bacterium, assembly GCA_043727245.1. Lineage (GTDB taxonomy): Bacteria > Chloroflexota > Chloroflexia > Chloroheliales > Chloroheliaceae > 54-19. Next base: position 2,576 of record JAYSYV010001489.1, read on the forward strand.
GGCCCGGCCGCAACCGCAGCTTGAACACATAGCGGGTCCGGTCGGTGAAGTTTGGCTGGGCACAGTGCCAGATGCCGTGGTGCATGAAAACTATCGTGCCTGCTTTAGCCTCAAGCTGACGCTGCCCGACAATATTTTTATACCGGCCAATACTCTCGGTGTTAGCCTTGCGCAGGTGCGAACCGGGCAGTATCAGGGTCGGCCCCATTTCACGCGGAGCATCGTGGGAGAAGTAAAAAGCCTGGATGTCAAAGGCCAGAGGGCGCAAATCCA
>JAYSYV010001490.1:0-2838 GCA_043727245.1 Chloroflexota bacterium
AAGGAAGCTTCAGGATGTCAGCAGTTGACGGGCTGGTAGTACGGATTGGGGTCGTAGGGATGGGTTTCGGCAGCCGGGTCCAGATTCCGGGCTTCTTGAAACTGGATGGCGTGGAAGTGGTGGCGGTCATGAGCAGTGGGCGGACTGAAAATGCCCGCCAGGTCGCGACTGAATTCAAAATAAGGCACATCTGCACCACTTTCGAGGAAATGCTGCAAGTCCCTGGCCTGGACGCTATCAGCATCGTAACCCCGCCCTACCAGCACCATTCGCTGACTTTACAGGCTTTCGCAGCCGGGAAACACGTTCTGTGCGAAAAACCGCTGGCGACCAGTCTGGAAGAAGCCCGTCAAATGCTGGAAGCGGCCCGGCACAGTGGCATGGTGGGCATGGTTGATCACGAATTTCGCTATGTCCCGGCCAGGGCTTTCACCGGCGACCTGATTAAGCAGGGCTGGCTGGGCCAGCTAATCACCGCTAACATCTCGATGTTGAGTGGTTCCTCCGCCGACCCCCAGGGGCGAACCTGGGGCTGGCTGTTTGACCGCGAGGCGGGAGGTGGCTTTCTGGGGGCGCTTGGCTCGCATTATATTGACGCTTTGCGAAACTGGTTTGGCGAAATCGCGGCGGTAAGCGCTGAGATAGATACGGTTGTCAAAAACCGCTATCTGCCCAATTCAAATGAAACTCGGCCTGTTACAGCCGACGACAGTTTCACTTTACTGTGCCGTTTCGCCAGGGGCGGTAAAGCGATAGTAAATGTATCGGTAGTTACCCCGTTTGGAAACGGCGAGCGGATAGAACTGTATGGCAGCCAGGGCAGCCTGGTTATTGATAACGAAGGAAAAGTTTATGGGGGCCGGGTAGGCGAAGATCACTTACAAGCGCTGCAAATACCGGCCCGCTACACCAGCGGCCCTTCTTCCAACGACCAGCGTCTGCGGCCTTTTGTCACCCTGGCCGGAGATTTCGTGGAAGCTATTCGCCGGACCAAACAGACCGGCAGCCCACCCGGTCAAATTACGCCTGGCTTTACAGATGGCTACAAGGTACAGCAAGTAATCGAAGCCGCCCGGCAATCGGCTGAAACAAAGTGCTGGGTTTCGCTGCCACCGCTATAGCAGCAGCGCAAAGCTTTAGAATCAGGATTTGAAGGTTTTATAAAATTAGATAAACGAGGTGACATATGGCAGGTTTTGAAAATAACAGCAACGGTTTTAGTTTTAACGGCAACGGCCACAACAATGATGGCAAGCACGAGGAAATCCCCGGTGACGATTATATCTTTGAAGAAGATGACGAGGACCACGAACACGAGTATATCAATATTGCCCAGGGTCGGAATGTCTCAGCCTACGAAGAAGGAGTCCACCAGGTAGTAAGCCTGGAATTTCACGATAGAGGCTTGACGCTGGATTTCAGCGCGGAGGAAGCCAGGGAGTTGGGCCTGGTGCTGGCGGAAGTGGTGCGTTACCTGGAAAGTAAACAGGCCAAATAGCTCTGTGGAAATAAAAATGGTATGAAATAAAAAGAAGCCCATGAACAGGATCGAACTGTTGACCTCATTCTTACCAAGAATGTGCTCTACCGACTGAGCTACATGGGCTTTTTATATTTATGGTACTGATTAAAGAACTTAAAACCGATATAAAAAAGATGATGCCCGGGGTGGGAGTCGAACCCACACGGGAATTACCCCAATGGTTTTTGAGACCACCGCGTCTGCCATTCCGCCACCCGGGCCTGAGAAACTACCGATTGTTAAAGGGTATTTTGCAAATAAATGGTGCGCAAGGAGAGATTTGAACTCTCACACCCGTTAGGATACTACACCCTGAATGTAGCGCGTCTGCCGTTCCGCCACTTGCGCGATTTGCTTTGCTATCTTACCAAAAAAAGTTGCAAAACGCAACTTTTTTTATAGGAGGATTTATACCTATGTCAGAGTGGAAAGTTTTACTTTCTAAAACCGCTGCCTCAACCGAACACTAGGTGTGAATCGCCTTGAGATAGAGAATAATATTCTCCAGGTCGGCATCCGAAACTTTAGTCGCGTCGTAAGCGGGCATCCGGCCTTTGCCGTTCCGCACCTGAGTCCGCACGAAATCAGCGTTGGTGGCGTTCTGGCTAACACTTAACTGGGGCGACCGCCCCGCCTGAGTACCCTGTCCGGCATGGCATCCGGCGCAAGTTTTAGCAAAGATCAACCGCCCGGCTTCGGCTTTGGCATCGGCCTGGGTCGGCAACGGTGGGGTTGGCGCAGCGGCGGCGGCAGTAGTGCCACCAGCAGCGGCGGTTGTAGCACCGGCAGCGGTAGTAACAGCTTTGGTAGGCGCGACCGTGACACTGACCGCTGTAGTCGGCGCGGCAGCCACCGGGACGGATGTAGAAGTACTATCCCCACAAGCTGCCAGGCTGACCACGGCCAGTAAAAGAACTATTACCAGCAGCCCGGAACTTTTGAATAGGTGCATGACCTGTTCCCTCCTTTTCATAAAAAATACAAACCTAAAAATGGGCCATATAATAGGTAGAAATTTCAAATCACAGAACCGGACAAAATGAAAGATTGCCTCCCTTTGCGAAAGGCAGGGTGCGGTTGGACCAAGATTAAATAACTTTCCTATGTAATTAGATACGGCGGAAGTATGAAAGAGGAAACCACTTTTTTAGAGCTTTGTGAATAGATAATTCCCGGATGTTGAGTGGATGCGGCATTCAGGCCAGTTTGAATTGCCGCACTGCCACACTCAGCAGCCGAGTATCTACAGAGCCGGGCGTAATTGCAGCCGGGGATTCCGGCTCTTCCACGGCGTTTAGTTGCAGCAAATTCTCGCC
>JAYSYV010001491.1:0-8697 GCA_043727245.1 Chloroflexota bacterium
AGGACCAGCGGCTGGTCGGTAATTTTTATAATCATAGGGCAAGCATCCTTAACAAGATTTTATGATCAGGCATTTGCTACCATCGGGCGAATATCTACCAGCAGTTTGAAGTGAGCCGAATAACGCACCACCACTCTGTCCCCGACTTGGTAGCGTTCCCAATCCCGCCGAGTGACATTGTAACTCAACTCAGGCTGGGAAATTTTTAAGGGTGAGTCAGTAAATTCAAACTTTAGCTCGTATATCGGGTTGCCGCCGGCTGGCTGCGCTGAACGAGACTTAACCAGGGCCGGTTGTTCAAGAGCCAGACCAGTCAGGTCGCGCACAGCCAGCCAACAAACTGCCACTCCGACAGCGGTAATCAGCCCAAATATTAGAAGCGCCAGCAGCGAACCGCCCGCTACTCCCAGCATCACCAGAAAACCCACTCCCAGCAGAATCAGGGCCAACCCGCCGATAAAAATCATCCGGCCAACCAACACGCCGTAGGGTGGTACTTCTTTAGGCGGGGCCGGGTTTCGGTGTCGAAACACTCTAACCGCCTCCGACCGGCGGCAGAAAAGCCACTTCGTCACCAGGCTGCAAACCGGTCTGGCGGGTAGCGTAGCGACGATTGACCATTACCAGGGCGCTTTTTGCCCCGGCGTTCAGGGCAGGGTACTCCGCTACCAGATTTTCCAGCAATTCGCCCGCCGTCTGACTCTGGTCAAGCGGCCATTCAAGCTCGCTGTGGCCGGTAATTTCCCGGAAGGCCGCGAAAAACTTTACTTTTATTTTTTTCATTTTCTATCTGCAGACCGGTGCTAGCCTTTCCAGAACTGCGAGGCAATAAAGAACAGGTTTGCCGGACGCTCGGCCATGCGCCGCATCAAGTAGGGATACCATTCCGAACCGTAAGGGATATAGGCCCGCACGTTATAGCCCTGGTGGACCAGCCGCTTTTGCAAGTCCCGCCGCACCCCGTAAAGCATCTGAAACTCGAATTTATCAGCGGTGATTTTGTTGCGGGTGGCGTAATTAATGGCGTGTTCGATGATTTTCTCATCGTGGGTCGCCAGGCCGGGATAGTTTCCCTCGCTCATCAGGCGCTCCATACAGCGAATGTAGCTGCGGTCAACCTCGGCTTTTTCCTGATAAGCCACGTCAGCCGGTTCCAGGTATGCCCCTTTACACAGCCGCACCCGCACACCCAGCTTTATCATTTCCTCGACATCTTTTTCGGTACGGTAGAGATAACTTTGCAACACTACCCCGACATTGTGGTGGCCGTCATTCCAGAGGTTGTGGAACAAATCGAGGGTCTTCTGGGTATAGGCCGAACCTTCCATATCCAACCGAACAAAAGTATCATCCTGGGTCTGGGCTTTCTGGACGACCTGGCAGATATTTTTATAGCATAAATCGTAGTTAATATCCTGGCCCATGGAAGTAAGTTTGACCGAGATATTGGCATCCAATTTCTCTTGTCGAATAACCTCTAAGATTTCCAGGGCTTGCTCGGTGGCGTGAGTAGCTTCATCAACATTCGAGGTGTTTTCGCCAAGATGGTCAAGACTTACACGCAGGCCCAGGCGATTCATCTCACGGGTGGCCTGTACGGCATCTTCAACCGTTTCTCCGGCTACAAAGCGCCGCGCCACTACCCGGCCCAGCCGGTTGGTAGTTACAAAACCTTTCATTTGAGGGCTTTGCGAAAGTTTCAAAATCGGTTCTTTAAGGTTTAAGGCTGCCACAATCCCACCTTTTTAACTGTGCTAGGCCGATTTTGTCCGGCTAACATTTCCAAATTTAATGTGGTCGAATTATAACACCTAATCAAGCGGTTTGCGCCAGATGCGCTTTATGTAAATCCGTTCTTTGACTATTGTTTCTTCGACTGCCGGTTTGTCGGACTGATTGGGTTGAGCCAGTTGGTCTTCAAAAGCTTTAAGGAATGCATCAGCCATGCTAGTCGGCTGCGAGCGGGCTAACTTCTGACCGGGATTATTACTCTGGCCGGTTTGATTAGTCTTTGCCAGCTTCCCGGCGGCATGACTGACCAGTTCCACCCCAACCGCAACAGCCAGGGCAGTCGCTCCCTGGGCCAATTTACGGCCTTGCTCGGTCTTGAGGGCTTCGCTTACTTTGGAACCAACCTTCCTGGAAAAATTGAGAAGGGCCGTCCGAGTACCAGACCTATCAAGTTCATGGGAGGCTTGCGAGACAGTGATAATTTCGCCAGTCTTGACTTCCCGGTTGGTGGTCGGGCCGCTCAAGGTTTCCTGAATTGCATCCATAACGTCCGTTTCAAATGCCAGTGAAGACCCACATTTACGGCAAAAAGCGTCGTCATAATCAAAACTGGTATGGCATTTGCTACATTTTTGCTGCATGATTCCCCCAATCGTAAACATTAAACGTGCAACATAAGATAAGTTACGTCACCATTTATTACTGCCGGATAGTATATAAACCCTTAATTAAAAACCTATTACCCCATTAACTATATTTGACACATTCCCAGGTGCAGCTTTGCCTGTTCAACGTGATTTTAGAAATCGCTCAAGCTGCCTTTTGGTCGGAAGGGCCGGGAAAGCCCCGCTCCGGGTTGCCGTCAAAGCTCCGGCGGCGTTAGCATAATGACAGGCCCGCCTTACTAGTTCCAAATTTCGATAATCAAAGCTTTTGATGCTGCCTTCAATCTCATCAATTTCAGTTGCCCTAGTATAACTCAACCTCAATAATTGAGCCACCAGTGCCGCCAGAAAAGCATCGCCACAGGCTATCGTATCTACCACCTCCACCTGAAATCCTTCCAACCGGCCAGTCCCGGCTTTGGTGCGGAAATAACAGCCTTCACGGTCCAGCGTAACTACGAGCAGCCAGAAATTCGGTCGCCAGATTTTCTCAACACCTCGTTCCAGGTCAGTTTCACCGGTCAGGAAAGCCAATTCGTGGCGATTCAGCTTTACAATATCGCAACACTCCAGCGGAGCCAGCATGCCGGTCCGGGCCTGCTCGCGACCGGACCAGGCTGGAAGACGTAAGTTAAGATCATAGATACACGGCACTCCAACTCCTCGCGCAATCTCCAGCCCTCGCCAGGTAGCCACCGCTGACGGTTCGGTTGACAGCAGGAGCGAACCGAATTGAAAAGCGGTCGCAATACGCAACCAGGCTGGATCAAGTTCTTCGGGTTTAAGGGTCCGTTCGGCGCTCAGGTAGCGTAACGAGAAATAGCTGACTTCGCCGGTCTGGAGGTCCGTAACCCAGGCAAAAGCCACCCCGGTCGCCGCTTCTGTCCCGAAACACATCCGGCTAATATCTACCCCGGCCTCAGATAGGGTATCTCGCAGAAAATAGCCAAAGGGATCAGTCCCGACTTTGCCCAGGAAGGCCGCTTTCAGGCCCAGGCGAGTGAGGGCAACCGTGACATTGGCCGTAGCGCCGCCAGCCACGCGCCGAAGTAAATCAGCCGCTTGCAAGGTCTGGCTTCGGTCAGCCGGTTGAATATCTACCAGGGCTTCCCCCAGGCAAACTATGCCCGGCCCGACCTGGCTAACGTTATTAACTTCTTCGATAAAACCCTTCAATTCTGTTCTTTAATTGTCTGGCTCTCAGCTTTAAGTTTCGCCAACATTTTTGAACTCACCGACCCTTCAGGAGGGCATAATCAATTTTGGGTGGGCCAACACTTGGTAGGCTGGCATTATTTTAGTTTAGCAGCTCCGTCAATTGGGTGGGCTGAAGAATCACTTTTCATTAACTCTTTTTCCAGGAATGGGGCCGGTATTTGGAGATTAGTGGCTAATTTAGGGGTTACGCCTCTTTTTGCGTCTTCGATTTTAATTCTATACCAATTTGATTTTACTTTTGGTGATTCGGCGTTATTATGTACAGGATAACGCGATTACCAGGCTGCATGGGCAACGCCGGGTGATAGGAAACCCCTTGCTAGATTTCGATAAATAGGTATTGAATTTCCGAAAATTGGGGTTTAAAGACTATAAACCAGTAAAGAAGGAGGATGTGAGATGGCTATTAAGGTCGCTATGATTGGGGCTGGCTCGATTGGGTTCACCCGCAAGCTTGTGCAGGATATTCTGGCAGTGCCAGAGTTGGCCGATACAACCTTTGGTTTTACCGATATTTCCGAGCGAAACCTGGATATGGTCAAACAGTTATGTGAAAGAGATATAGCTGCTAATAAACTTCCAGCCCGGATAGAAGCCGGTTTAGACCGTCGGGATGCCCTGAACGAGGCCGACTATATAATCAGTACCATCCGGCAAGGTGGGCTGGAAGCCTTCCAGAGTGATATTGATATACCGCTTAAGTATGGGGTAGACCAGTGCGTAGGCGATACTATCTGCGCCGGTGGAATTATGTACGGCCAACGGACAATTCCGGCTTTGCTTGATTTTTGCAAAGATATACGGGAAGTAGCTAAACCGGATGCCCTTTTCCTGAATTATTCTAACCCGATGGCGATGAATACCTGGGCTTGCAACAAATATGGTGGAGTTAAAACTATTGGCCTTTGTCACGGGGTCCAGGGGGCGCATTGGCAAATAACCCGCTGTATCGAACTCTGGGCCAAACAAGAAGGCTTGCTTGCGCCGGATGTAACTCTGCACCGGGATGAGGTAGACGTGGTGGCAGCGGGACTTAACCACCAGACCTGGTTTATAAAAATACAATGGCGTGGTATGGATATGCTGCCCCGACTGCTCGAACTTTTTGAAAATCATCCTCAATACTCCAGGACCGAGAAAGTTCGTATAGATGTGTTGCGCCGGTTTGGTTACTATAGCACCGAATCTAACGGGCATTTAAGCGAATATTTGCCCTGGTATCGCAAACGTCCCGAAGATATTATGCGCTGGATTGACCTTTCGAGCTGGATTAATGGCGAAACTGGGGGCTATTTGCGGGTATGTACCGAAGGCCGGAACTGGTTTGAAACTGATTTTCCTAACTGGCTGGAAGAAGAACCACCGGTTATTGCCACCGCGCAACGCAGCGAAGAACACGGTTCCTACATTATTGAAGCCCTGGAAACGGGCCGGGTCTACCGGGGGCATTTTAACGTGGTCAATCAGAATCACATCACTAATTTACCGAACGGGTGCGTGGTAGAGATACCCGGTTATGTAGACAAAACTGGCATAAACATACCGGTAGTTGGCGACCTACCCCTCGCCTGTGCTGCGACCTGCTCGGCCAGCGTGCGTGTGCAGGAAATGGGTATGGAAGCCGCCGTCCACGGGGATGTGCAGTTACTTAAACAGGCTATGCTGCACGACCCACTAATAGGGGCAGTTTGTAATCCCGAAGAAGTGTGGCAGATGGCCGATGAAATGCTGGTCAGCCAGGCTCGCTGGCTACCCCAATACCAGGCTGAAATTCCGGCGATTAGTCGTAGATTGCAGGAGTTGGAGCAAAAAGGAGGGCGGGTGAAATTACAGGACACCGAAGGAGCCGCCCGGTTGCACGTTAAAACTGTGGCTGAAATGTCCAAGGATAAAGTCGAGGCAAGGGCCAATGCCGCCGCCGCCGATAAGGGTAAGATGACAAAAGTCAGCTAAACTTTTCAAAGCGGTAGTAAAGGAATCAAAGCTAAGTAGAAACTTGTGGATAAAGTCACGTTTATTTGAAATAGGAAAATTAATTTTTAAGTAGACATCCCACATATAGGGTGTAAGGTCCAAAACCATACTAAATGTTGTACACTGCATAATTATTGCAACCTTCGGGCCTGAAAATAGTGTGGTTTTAGGACTTTAAGCAAGAAAATATTCGCTTCCCATACAATATACGGTGCTAAACATACAAAAGTCTTCTACATATAGGAATTTATTTATCTAAACGTCAATTGAGATAAAAACGTAATAATTATCTTAATGTTGCTCTGTTATAATTATCTCGTAACAATAGAGCGATGTTGTTTGAGCGATGGTATATATTTTTTCATGACTGGAGTTGTACCTCAATGATGGAAGGGCAATTTTGTAATCCTTTAATTCGGTCGATTGACACTTCCCCAGACCCTTACATACTGAAACATAATGACAGGTACTATTACTGTCTGAGTAACAAGACCAATACCGAAATCTGGGTCTGGACTTCGGCTACCCTGGAAGGTTTGGATGCTACGGAAGACAAGCGCCTTATATGGAAGGCTCCGGAGCGCGGGAATTATTCAAAACAGGTCTGGGCACCTGAACTTCACTTTATAAAAGATAACTGGTATGTGTATTTTACGGCTGATAACGGTAAAAACAAGAATCATCGTTTATACGTGGTTAAATCCGAAACTAACGATGTTTTTGGCGAATACGGCCAGCCCCACAAGATTCAATGGCAGAACGAAGATTTCTGGGCGATTGATGGGACTATCTTTAGTAACGAATTTGATGGCGAGTTGTACATGATCTGGTCAGGGTGGCCGGGCAATTCTGATGGGCTGCAAAATCTTTATATTGCGGCTATGGATACTCCACTGACCTTAAAAGGGTCTCGCCGTTTATTGTCCACACCGGAATACAGTTGGGAAGGCTGGATAAATGAAGGCCCAAGCGTCCTTCAGCGTAACGGACGCATCTATGTTACTTACTCTGCCCATCAAAGCTGGAGCAGTAAGTATTGCCTGGGGCTACTTCACACCGAAGGCTATGCCGACCTGCTGGACCCCACCTCCTGGAAGAAGCAGGCTAATCCAATTCTAAAAGCCGATCACCAGGAGAAAATATTCGGTCCCGGACACAACAGCTTCTTTAAAGGCCCGGACGATACGGATTGGATTGCCTATCATGCCAAAACTACTCATAAAAAGGGCTGGAAAGATCGAAAAGCCTGTGTTCAGCCAGTAACCTGGGACGAAGCCGATTTACCACACGTGGGCCGGCCATCCTCCTGGAATAACGAGGCGAACTCGAATAAAATCAGGGTGACTCAGATACAGCCATCGCGTAGTAGAAGGTTTAAGCCTTAAAAGCTGTTACGAACTTCAAGGCTTAACTTTTCTGGCGACCGTAATGTTTTTCGCGCCGCCCGTTAATCAGGGATTGGAGTTCCACACCGCTGACTCCGTAGGCCCGCAAGGTCCGGCGGATAAATTCCAGGCCGGCTTCGATTTCCGGCTGAACGACGTTGCCCGCTCCGGCCTGGCGCAGCGCCCGGATGGCCCGCACATCGCTGGACCGGGTAACGATTTCAAGCTCTTTATTCAGGCGGCGGCCTTCGCGAGTAATTCCTTCCGCCGTAGGTAAGTCCGGCGTTGTCACCGCCAGCACTTTGGCCTGGTCAACCCTGGCTTGCTTCAGAACGATTTCGCGAGTGGCATCACCGGTAAAGACCAGCACACCCCTGGCCTGGGCTTCCGCCGCCCGGCGCAAGTCGTATTCAATAACTACCACTTCAAAGTTACGCCGCCGGACCGCCTCGACCAGTTCACGCCCGACCCGGCCATAACCGCAAATTACAACGTGCTTGCGGTAGGGCCAACGTTCTAACGCGCTGCGATGATCACGTCGGATTTCCTCGCTTAAATTTGGCATCATGCCATCCAGCCGGGGGTCGCGGCCCGGCCAATCATAGATAGTCTTACCCGGTACAGCCTCCTCAACGTCAGGATTGGCGGTTTCCTCGACCGTTAGCTGGCCCGCTGCCAACCTGGCGGCCTTGCGCCGGACTCGGCGATTTTCCAGACCTTCCTCCAGCCGGTCGAACCACGGTGGTAAAAACTGGTAGAGGACCGGGGTTAGTATAATTGTAATTAAAGCCCCACTCAACACCAGGGCTTCAATCCTGGTCGTAAGCGCACCCTGTACAACCCCGGTGCGGGCCAGCACAAAAGAAAATTCCCCGATCTGCGAGAGTAAAAGACCCGCCCGTAAAGCGGCTTTGAAGGGGTACTTGAAAAGCAGCAGCAGCCCGGCCACGATCCCAAATTTGCCTACCAGAATCACGATCACTACCAGTAGTACTCCCCAAATGTTCTCCCAGAGCAGAACCGGATTTATCAACATACCAATCGAGACAAAGAACAGGCTGGCAAAAACATCACGCAAGGGAATTATTTCGTTCAGCACATCGTCGGCGGCTTCCGACTCGCTCACGATCATACCGGCCAAAAAAGCGCCCAGGGCAAAGGAAACCCCGATTAATTGCGCCAGCAGGGCTGTACCAACCGCGATTATCAGGATGGTCAGCAAAAACATCTCGCGCAAGCCCAGGCTGATAATCCGGTAGAGCAGCCAGGGAATAACCCTTGTGCCTACCACGTAAGTTAAGCCCAGAAAGACCACCGCTTTGACTAAAGCCAGCCCTACAGTTAGAACTAGGTCGCCCAATTCGCCCTGGTGGGGGGCGGCGAGGGCGGGCAAAACCACCACCAGCACCACAACCGAAATATCCTGGACCACGCCAATACCCAGGGCCAGGCGGCCATGGAGCGCCTCGATCTCGCTGCGGCTGAGTAGTAGTTTGAGAATTACAATCGAACTGGAAATCGCCAGCATGCCGCCCAGGTAGAGCGACTGGGTAAAGCTCATCCCCAGCACCAGGCCCACCGGTATGCCCAGGAGTATGGTAAATAGTACCTGCAAAATCCCGCCCCCGGCGGCTCCTTTGCCAACTGCTTTTAGTTCGTGTAGCGAAAACTGCGTGCCAAGCGCAAACATCAAAAGAGCTACGCCCAGTTCGGCCAGGGTCTGG
>JAYSYV010001492.1:0-2834 GCA_043727245.1 Chloroflexota bacterium
CTTTTCAACCTGCTGCAACTGGCGATAGCCGGGCGGCAGAATATCACCCGGCGGCTGATTCGCGAAGGATTAAACCTGATGCCCGGCGAACGCTTGCTCGATGTCTGCTGTGGAACCGGCGAATTTGCCGATGTGGCCCTGGGACCGTACCTGGGTATTGACATCAATCAGAAATTTATCGAGTATGCCGCCAAAGAATACGGTGCGGGCAAGGACCATGCCGAGCGCGAGTTTCTGGCCGAGGATATTACCGGGACCAGCTTTCTAACTCGCGGCCTGACCTTTCCCAAATCCATGATGATTAACAGCTTGCATCATCTTTCGGCGGAACAAAATCAGGCGGTGCTGGCTGCCGTAGCCCAGGTGACAACTGGCCGCTTCGTAATCGTAGATATGGACCCGGACCCTTCCAACCCGGTCAGCAAATTCCTGGCCGGTCAGGACCGGGGCGAGTACGTGCGCCCACTTAAAGAGCAAATTACCCTGGTCGAACCTTTTTTCAAGGTCGAAAATGCCTTTACCTATTATGCCCGGTTGACGGGCCAGACCATTATCATTTGTAGCAGTAAGTAAATCTTTAAAACGTTAAACGTGGGTTAGTAACACTGGGAAGTTTAGACTTTTAGGGTAAGTATAAGCTTTAGCATCGGCGTATCAGGGTTTTAGGTTTAACGCTGTATTCCAGGAGAAATCGGTGTCCGAAGGGAATCCGCCACGGGCGGGACAAACCATAGATATTTCAATAATTGTAGCCTGTTACAACGAAAAGCCGGTACTGCGCGACAGCATTACTCGGTTGGTTGACGTGATGGCCGGGACCCGCTATGCCGGGAGTTATGAGCTTATCTTCGTGGACGACCGCAGCCGGGACAACACGGTCGAAATTATCCGGGAGTTGATGGGAAAATACCCCGCTATTCCCAGCCAGCTTATTTCTCACCAGCGCAACCTGGGGCGAGGCCGGACCGTGATGGACGGTTTTAAAGCGGCTCAGGGCCGGATGATGGGCTTTCTGGATATTGACCTGGAAACCCCGGCCCACTATATCCCGGTGGCGGTGCTGGAAATTGAGCGCGGAGCCGATGTGGTTTCGGCTATGCGAATTTACCGCTTTCAAATGCGGACTTTCTACCGCCAGGTATTGAGTATGGGCTATCACAAGCTGGTCGCTTCGGTCTTACACCTGCCGCTCCAGGATACCGAGGTAGGCTTCAAGTTTTTCAACCGGGAGCAAGCCATGCCTATCCTGCAAGAATGTGTTGACCCCGGCTGGTTCTGGGATACCGAGGTGATGACCCGCAGCTATTTTGGTGGCCTCAAAATTGTCGAGATTCCGACCCTTTTTATCAAACGCTATGACAAAAAATCCAGCGTCCGGCCTCTGCACGACTCGCTGGAATATTTCACCAGACTGCGCCATTTCCGCCGCGAAGCCCACCGGCTGGAAAACGAATACCGGGAGCGCGGCCTGACTCCTGTTGAGGTTCATACCATTTCACACCCGGTCGGCCACGGTGATGAACCTGGCCTGGTTCGTAGCCTGAAATAACGAGTCAACAATGAGCGTGAGAACTGTTCAACCCTATCAAGTCTTCCACAATATGCCCGAACTTGAAACCAAACGCCTGATTTTGCGCCGGCTGGTAATGTCGGATATTCAAGACATCTTTGAAGTGGCCTCCGAGCCGGATGTTACCCGCTTTATCACCTGGGAAACCCACCGGACCCTGGATGATACCAGGCGTTTTATCCAGGTAGTCCACGACTGGTACGACCACCAGGAAGTACTTTACTGGGGAGTTTTGCGGAAAAGTGACCTGAAATTGATCGGCACTTGTGGCCTTTTTGAATGGGTTCTCCGCGATGCCAGGGCCGAACTTTCCTACACGCTGGGCCGTTCGCACTGGGAGCAGGGTTATGCTTCGGAGGTAGTAAATGCCCTGGTTAGATTTGGGTTTGAAACTATGCAGTTGAACCGACTGGAAGGACGCTGCCTCCTGGAAAATACTGCTTCGGCCCATGTCATGGAAAAAGCCCGGCTTAACCTGGACGGCATCTTGCGCCAGCAGCTTTATTTGAAAGGCGCTTTTCACGACCTCAAGGTTTATTCGCTACTCCGCCAGGATTGGCTAAACCTGGCGACAGTCAATCCGCCATCCCCCTCCTGACCCGGTTTACTTTCGGTCCAGGCGGTAGACTTGCCACGAAACGAGGTTGCCGGGCTTTGGAACCGTCAAGACCGGGACAAAATCCAGGTTGGGGTAAATGCGCCGGTATTCTTGTACCAATTCCGTTTCGGTCGGACTCATTGAGACAAAAATCAGCCGGTAAATCACCGGAAGCCTCGTTTAACCTCACATAGTCTACGTTCGGCACTAAATCCACCCCGATTAGTTTAAAGGGGGTATTTTTATAAAATTCTAATCCCAAACCCAGGCTTGGGATTGTTTGGGTAGTAAATAAAACTACACTCTTGTTGGCCTGGGTCTGCTCTTTTGCCAGAAAAGCCGTGACCTCGGCCATGCCAGTTGCGTTCCACGGCCCCTCTATCCTCTATGTATTGGTAACGGTCTACCTGGGGTAGGGTCGCCTGATAAGGTTCAGTTACAATTTGATAATCAAACCACAGCAGAGGTAAGGCCAGAATTACCAACTCCGCCGCTACTAACCGGGAGTAGCCGGACTTACGGATTAGCCGAGAGTTAAGAGCCTGATCGAGTTGTCCCGCAGCCAGCACTAAGCTTGACTTTACACATTTTTAGGCTGACAAGGTTGTTATGCTGAATTCGAACTCGATTATTACTCAGACTTTTCAAACATGGTAGGAAAATCCG
>JAYSYV010001493.1:0-8682 GCA_043727245.1 Chloroflexota bacterium
TGGTCCAATTTAAATTGAGTTCGCTGACCTGTGAAGGAAGGAGCGGCTCAACTCGGACCGGCTTGTTTTTGGCAGCTTCGGCAAAGAAGCGCTGGCGTAACTGGTCAAACATGGCTAAAATTTATTTCAGAATATAAACGTCTTTCAAAGTCAGGATACCCGCCGGGGTTATTTCAAGCCCCTTGACATAGGGCTTGACCAGGATGTAACTGACCTCGTGGTAAATCGGTAGTAACGGAGCATCACCCAGGGCCACCTGCTCGGCCTGGGCATAAAAGGCCAGCCGTTTTTTCATATCGGTTTGCTGGTCGCCCTGCATCATCAAATCTTCATACCGGCTGCTGTTGTAACCACTTTCATTGAAGGGGCTGCTATTCCCCAGCAAAGAACGCAGGAAATTTTCCGGGTCGGGATAATCCGCCGACCAGCCGTAAAGGTACATCTGAAATTGCTTCTGGTTCAGGCCGCTCTGAAACTCTTTTAAGTCGTAACTCCTGACTTCCAGATCAATGCCGAAAGCTTCCTTGTAGGTCGCTTGCAAGACTCCAGCCAGTGAGTCACCCGTACTGTATAAGGTAATATGCGGCAAATTGGCCGGACTGCGGTAGCTGGACTGGGCAATCAAATCGCGGGCCTTGCCAATATCATAGGAAAGCGGGCCGGGATTGCCGGTGTAGCCGGGCAGACCGGGCGGCAAAATGCCGCTGGCCGGTTTTACTTTATTCTCGAACATGGCCCTGGCAATGCGGGGCCGGTCCACCACCAGGCTAAAAGCCTGCCGGACTTTTATATCGTCGAAAGGCCGGGCGTGGGTGTTAAAAGCCAGGTAAAACAGATTAAGCTGGGGCTTAACTACCAGTTCTTTGTTGAGTGAACTGCCGGGGTCCAGCGCCCTTTCCACTTCCGCCGAAGCGCCCACCCCGGTCAGGTCTATTTTGCCCTGGTCGTAAAGCACCGTACCATTATTGGCGTTGGGGCCAAGGACCATATTAATCTGGGAAAGACGCGGCGCTCCTAGATAAAAATTATCGTTGCGGGCCAGCTTGAGGTACTGGTCGCGTTTGTAATCCACCAGCTTGAACGGCCCGCTGCCGTCTACCTGCTCGAATCCTTTCGCCACCGCATCTTTATTGACCACGAAAAAAACATCATAGGTCAACTTGGCTAAGAACTGGGGCTTGGCGGCAATTAATTTTAGTTCAAGGGTGTATTTATCCTTAACCCGCACTCCGCTAATCCCGGTGGTTTTGCCGTCCAGCTTGTCCTGTACGCCCTCAATATCGGTCATATAACCTGCGGCGGGTAAAGCGGTCGGCCCGTCCGGCGCGATAAGTTTGGGGTCGGAGGCTCTTTCAAAGGAATATTTGAAATCATCGGCGGTAATCTCTTTGCCGCTCTGAAATTTGGCCCCTTCGCGCAGCTTGAAAGTGTAAAGGGTGCTGCCCTGGCTCACGTCAGGCATTTTAGCGGCCAGGTCTGGCACTACAATCAAATCTTTATCCAGTGCCACCAGGCCGGAATAAAGCTGGCGCAGTACAAAGCTGGTTCCGGTATCGCTCACCAGGGCCGGATCGAAGGTATTTATATTGGGTCCGGCCATGTTCAAGATTTGCTGGTCGGCTTTAATAGCCCCGGCAGCGGTCGGCGAGGGCGGTACACCTGCCGTGGAAGCCGGGTAAGGCGTTCCAGCCAGAACGGTCGGGGTGGTAGAAGCTGCCGTTTGCGCGGCGGAAGTAGTCCTACCAGATGTCGTAGTAGGGCCAGTCGAGGTCGCAGGGCCGGTAATCGCAGGGCCGGTCGTAACAGCCGCCGTGGTAGCTCCTCCATCACGGGTAGTCTGGGCCACGATAGTTTGAGCGGTGCTGGTAGTTGTATCAGAGGTGGCAGTTGTAGGGTTGGCCGTAGCGTCTTCGCCTCCGCAGGCGGTTAGCAGCAGGGGCAGCATTAAAGCCAGCAGGGCTATTGTAAATAAATATTTTTTATTTAAGGTAAAGAGTAAGGATTGCAGTTTCAATTTGTTTGATGGGATATTCTAGTTGTAGTACACCAGGCCTTTTATTATACTGGCATGATGGAAATAAGCTGTCTCAACCGGACAGTCTTTCGATTCTAGCACCAATCCACATTAGGGTCAACCTGAGAATTAAAAGCGGTAAACGTAGCACTATACCTCAAGGGCGGAATGTTCGCGAGTTGCCTCCAAGACTGGCGTGCCTGTGCCAGGTAATACAAGCTGCATCAGCATTTTTCTCCTGAAGGTATCACTATTTACTTTACCTATTATAATAGCCGATTTGCCAGCATTAATGCTTTTCTCACGTTTTCCATTTTCCATTTTCCATGTTACATTCAACGACTATAAAACCCGTTTGCACATGAAGCAGGGCTGTGGTATAAATTTCGATGTGGAAGGAATAGCCTTCTTAATTCAGGCCCGTACTTCTAAGTGGTCAATAAAGTATCTTTTTGCATCAATGCGTGAAAATACACGAACGAAGAAGTTCTATTTTTAACCTGCTTTAAGGGCAGGCTTCGCTGAATGGATGAGAATAGGAGCTGGTGAAGATTGAAAGTTCTCGGTCGCGTTGCTGTTTTCCCGGTGATGCCGGAGCGAATTAACCGCCTGTACGAATTAGCCTTTAACCTCTGGTGGAGCTGGAACCGGCCAGCCCAGGAACTTTACGCTGTCATTGATCGGCCAATCTGGGATGTAGTGAACCATAACCCGGTCCGCTTTCTAAGCCAGGTCAGCCCCGCTAAACTGGACCAGATCGCCCAGGATGCGGCCTACCTGGCGAGTTACGATCAGGTGCTGGCTGATTTCGATGCCTACATGCACCCAGCTACCCCTAACTGGTTCAAAGCGGCCTATCCCGAACAGACCGATGCAACTGTTGCTTATTTTTCGGCTGAATTCGGCTTGCACGAAGCTCTGCCGATTTATAGCGGCGGCCTGGGTATTCTCAGTGGCGACCACTGCAAGGCGGCCAGTGACCTGGGCTTACCCTTTATCGGAGTAGGTTTTCTGTATCCGCAGGGCTACTTTATCCAGCGGATTACCCGCGAGGGCGCGCAGGAAGCCATCTACGAAAAGCTGCATTTCTCGGAAGTACCGGCTACACCCGCCACCAATAAAAAGGATGAGGAAGTAGTTATCTCGGTAGACTTGCCCGGACGGCGCGTCTACGCTAAGGTCTGGCGTATACAGGTGGGCCGCATTCCACTTTTCCTGATGGACACCGATGTTGACCCCAACCTGCCTTCCGACCGCGACCTTTCGGCCCGGCTATATGGCGGCGACCATGAAATTCGGATTGCCCAGGAAATAGTGCTGGGAATTGGCGGGGTCCGAGCAGTACGGGAACTGGGTTATAACCCCTCGGCCTGGCACATGAACGAAGGCCACAGCGCCTTTTTGGGCCTGGAACGTGTTCGCGAACTGGTCCAGGGCTACAACATGGGCTTTGATGAAGCCCGCGAGGTGGTCGCGGCGGCTGGTATTTTTACCACCCATACTCCGGTCCCAGCCGGTAATGACGCTTTCAGCTTCGATTTGATAGACAAATATTTTAACCAGTATTGGTATCAACTTGGCCTGAACCGGGACGAGTTTATCGAGTTTGCCCGGCAGGACAACCAGTACAGCATGACCGTCCTGGCCCTCAAAACCTCCGGCGGCCATAACGGTGTTAGCAAACTACATGGCGCGGTTTCGCGCAAGATGTGGGGATTTCTCTGGCCGGGGGTTGATTCGGAAGAAGTGCCGATTACACACATTACCAATGGCATCCATACTCAGACCTGGCTAGCTCCTGAACTGTGGAAGCTTTTCACCCAATACCTGGGCCAGGATTGGCTGGAAAAACTGGACGACCCAGCAATCTGGGAAGCGATTGACAGAATACCGGACCAGGAATTATGGGATATTCATACGGCCCTGAAAGTTAAATTGCTCGATTTCGTCCGCGAACGGGTCAAACAACACCGGGTGGAAATCGGGGAAGGCACGCTGGAAGTCGCCAAAGCTGACAAACTGTTCGACCCGGCAGCCCTGACCTTCGGCTTTGCGCGTCGTTTCGCGACCTATAAACGGGCCACTTTGATTTTCCGGCACGTTGAACGCATCCAGAAGTTGCTCAACGACCCCAATCGGCCAGTCCAGATTATCTTCGCCGGAAAGGCCCACCCCGCCGATGAACCGGGCAAACATTTCATTCAGGAAGTCTACCAGACCAGCCGAGAAGAAGGCTTTGAAGGTAAAATTCTCTTTCTGGAAAACTACGACATCAATATGGCCCGCTACCTGGTTTCAGGAGTAGATGTCTGGTTGAATAACCCGATTCGCCCCCTGGAAGCCAGTGGCACTAGCGGCCAGAAAGCTTCGTTGAACGGTGTACCCAACGCTTCAATCCTGGACGGCTGGTGGCCGGAAGCTTTCAACGGCAAAAACGGCTGGGCCATCGGTGAGGAACGTTCTTACCAGGACCAGAATACAGCCGACGAAGCTGACAGCCTGGACCTTTACGAGAAACTTGAGCAGGATATTATCCCGCTTTATTACGAAAACGGTCTGGGGAAATTATCCGCCGGGTGGGTCGCGGTGATGAAGGAATCGATTAAAACAATCGCGCCGATCTTTAGCACTCGCCGTATGGTCAAGGATTACACCAATTTGTTGTACGTCCCGGCTATGCAGCACGCCAGCGTACTGATTGAGGGTGGCTTTGGAAGGGCTAAAGAGCTGGCAGTCTGGAAGCGTTATATCCAGGATGCCTGGCGAGAAGTAACCGTAGACGCTCGTACTCCTCGTGATAGCAAATTATCCATCGGGGCAAGTGTTACGGTAGAAGCCTGGGTTCGCCTGGGGCGGCTTTCTCCGCAGGAAGTGACGGTTGAACTGGTGACGGCCCGTGATGACAATGGCAAGCTGGTTGACCAGACCGTTACAGCCATGCACCCTACCGAAGGGGCGACCCCGGATAGCAGCGGCAAGTCGCACTACCAGGCTGAATATATCACTCATTCTGGAGGCAGCCGAGTCTTCGGGGTGCGCGTCCTACCCAATCATCCGTACCTGCTCAGTAAACACGAACTGGGATTGGTGCGCTGGGCGTAGGGCAGAAGCCCGTTCCCGAAAGGGTCTTTTACAAGCAAAAATACCCGGTTGTCCTATAAAGACACCGGGTATTTTTGCTTCTAATTCTCAGAAAGCCGATTTTTTCAATCTAAAGTTGGAATTAGAGGTATAGTTATAGCGGTTAATTATCATATGTTTTTAGCTTAATGGCTGGAATAATCTCAAAATTCGATGTTAGAGGGGTGTCTTAATTTTACGAATATGCTATAATCGGCTGTAATTATAAATGTTATCGGCAGCGCGGGCCGGTGGCGCACAACAATGGGGTCGTGAGAAATAATTTGTTGTTCTTGCCAAGAGTTGCTCATTAGTAGGTATGAGGTTAGGAATTTGGAAAAGCTTTTCAAAAGGATTCCCAAAATAAGCGGTGAATCAGAAAAAGAGCGCCCGGAACGCTCCCAAGGCGAAACAGTAGAAGCCCCTAAACAGACCGATAAAGCGGAAAACCAGCCTGAAATTACCCAAGAAAAAGCTAAGAAACATGAAGGCCATGCTCCTAAATTCTCCTGGAGTATAAAACCACAGGCTGATGAAAAACCAAAGCATGCCAGGGCTGGTAAAGATAATATACCAGACGATCTCTGGATTAAATGCGCTCATTGTAAAGAGCTTATTTATAGCAAAGAATTCGAGAATAATAAAAAGGTTTGCCCTAAATGCGGCCATCATTTCCGGTTAGGGGCTTACGAAAGAGTTAATGTTTTACTGGACGAAGGCAGTTTTGCGGAAATCAATCCTAACCTGGTTACGGGCGACCCTTTAAATTTCACCAACGCTACCGAAACCTACCTGACAAAATCCGATCAGACCCGCATCAAGACCGGCCTCAAGGAGTCTATTATTACCGGCTTTGGGACTCTGGAAGGGATGCCGCTGGCCCTGGCAGTGTGTGATTTCAATTACCTGGGCGGCTCGATGGGCAGCGCTTTTGGAGAAAAACTGGTCCGCCTGGTCGAAGAAGCCCTGGAACGACGAACGCCTTTGCTGGCGGTTTCGGCCAGCGGTGGAGCCAGGATGCACGAAGGAATGTTCTCTCTGATGCAAATGGCGAAAACTACGGCGGCTTTTGCCCGCCTGGGTGAAGCCGGATTACCTTTTATCTCGCTGCTGGTAGACCCCTGCACCGGTGGGGTTATCGCCAGTTATGCTTCAGTGGCCGATGTCATCATCGCCGAACCGGGAGCCTTGCTCGGCTTTGCCGGTCCGAGGGTTATCGAGCAAGTTACAAAGCAAAAGCTGCCGCCCGATTTTCAGACTGCCGAGTTCTTCCTGGAGCATGGTATGGTGGACCAGGTAGTCGCCCGCAAGGAACTGCGCCCGGTGATTGCCCTGCTATTACAGTTCTACGGATTAGCAATGGCCCAGACGGTTGCCAGACAACGTGAGGTGAGTTATGCCCGATAAAGACCGCAAACCCGATAAGAAAGACCACCGCGACAAAAAAGTGGCTCCCTCCCCGGCCTGGGAGCGAGTATTGCTGGCCCGCCATGTTGCGCGGCCTCATGCCCTGGATTTCATTAACGGGCTGACCAAAGATTTTATGGAACTGCGGGGCGACCGCCATTATGGGGATGATGCCGCTTTAATTGGTGGAATCGCCCAGTTCGAGAACCGGGCTGTGCTGGTGCTGGGTAATCAAAAGGGCCGCGATACCAGAGAGAACATTTTTCGTAACTTTGGCAGCGCCAGGGCCGAGGGCTATCGCAAAGCACATCGCCTGATGCAACATGCTGCCAAGTTTAAGCTGCCGATTCTAACTTTCGTAGATACCGGCGGGGCTTTTCCAGGTAAAGAAAGCGAAGAACGCGGTATCGCAATGGCTATCGCCGAAAATCTCTTGCTGATGAGCCGCTTGCCGGTCCCGATTATTTCCCTGGTGACAGGTGAAGGCGGTAGCGGTGGCGCATTGGCAATCAGTGTGGCCGATCGTTTGCTGATGCTGGAGAACGCGGTTTACTCTGTCGCCAGCCCCGAAGGCAGCGCCACAATTCTCTGGCGGGACGTTTCGCAGGCTCCGGCAGCCGCCGAAGCCATGAAGATTACCGCCCCAGACTTGCTTGGA
The DNA here is from genome assembly GCA_043727245.1 of Chloroflexota bacterium. Taxonomy (GTDB): domain Bacteria; phylum Chloroflexota; class Chloroflexia; order Chloroheliales; family Chloroheliaceae; genus 54-19. Next base: position 7,200 of record JAYSYV010001493.1, read on the forward strand.
TTTGGCATCATTGACGAAATTGTGCCTGAACCAACTGGTGGAGCGCATACCGACCCGAATACTTTGATGGCTACGGTCAGAGAGCGGTTGTTACACCACCTGACCGAACTGGAAGAAAGTTATACCAACCAGGGCGAGTCAGGCATCCCGGCTATGCTGGAAGCCCGCTATCAGAAATACCGCAAGATTGGCAGTTGGCAGGAACTTTCGGAGAAGCAACTGGAAGTGCCGGAATTGAGCGGCATCCTCTAAATTGCTGTAACGGCTGGATTTTGATATAACCAAAGGTGCATCATGGGACGAACCTCACATGTATTTGCTTTAGACCGGCTCTACTCACTGGAAGAGTTTGAGAGCCTGGACCTGCCGAGTGATGGAAGCAAATATGAGTTAATAGAGGGAGCGCTACACGTGAGTCCACCGGCAGGCGATGAGCATGGACGAATTGGCTCTAGGATTGCTAAACGTATTAATTTATTCGATCCAGAAGATAAATTAGGAGTGGTCTGGCAAACTACCCGCTTTCAGGTTGCACCGGGCTTTGGACCAGCCCCGAATGTAGCTTTTATCATGTTGGCAAATTTGCCGCCCCCCAGCAAGGGAGCCGTTACAATCCGGCCCGACCTGGCGGTTGAGGTATGGAGTCCCGGTGATTTAGATACAAAAGCGCATCGAGAGAAAGCCCGAAGCAAGGTCCGGCGCTACCAGGTGGCAGGTGTTTCGATTGTCTGGGCGATTAATCCTCTAAACCGGATAGTGGAAGTCTTTCATCCCGGCCAGGTAAATGCAGTTCAGGTGCTGGGAGTAGCTGACGAACTGAGCGGCGAAGATGTAATACCCGGCTTCAGTCTGCCCGTACGGTTGCTGTTTGAGTGACTAGAGAAGTAAATATCCAAAAATAAAACCCGGCAGTCCTATAAAGACACCGGGTTTTATTTTGCTTCAAAAACTTTGTTATGGTTGGCCGCAGTGATGACAATAAAGAGGCCGCTATTTACCTGTTCGGGCAAATAGCGGCCTCTTTATTGTTTTTAGTTCTTTAACAGGATCAGTTGCAAGGTTGCGCCGTCCAGCTCGACTTCCTGGGTGAAAGCCGCGGGGTTAGCCGGGTTGCCCTCGCTTACGTCAGTCGAAAGGGTTTCGGTTTGCAGATAACGGATCGATTCACCTTCACCGAGGGCTTCGGCCAGGTCTACCGCCAGGTTGTTAGAGTCTTTTGTGACCTGATAATAAACCGTGATTTTATCCGAAATCTGGAAATTAGCTTCCTTGCGGGCGGCCTGGATAAAGCGTACCACGTCCCTTAACAAACCTTCGCGCTTGAGTTGAGGCGTGATGGTTTTGTTGAGGGCCACGGCGTAACCACCATCCTCGACCACAGCGAAGCCTTCGCGCTGCCTGGCTTCGACCAGCACTTCTTCCGGGGCCAGGGTGAGAGTTTCCCCACTATCCAGGGTAACTTCCACCGATTGCCCACCGCGCA
>JAYSYV010001494.1:0-8680 GCA_043727245.1 Chloroflexota bacterium
TGGACCCCGAAGACGCTTCCAGTTACCTCTACCTGGGCTATGCTCATTACGCTCAGGAGCGTTTTGAGGATTGTATCGAGGATTTCAAAAATGCCTCTGCCCTGGATAAAGGTAACGCCCTGGCCCTCAATAACCTGGGCTTTGTCCAATATCTGACCGGGCGATGGGATGACGCTGCCACTACCTTCACCCAGGCCGGGGACTTTGGCAGCGACCGGGCCTATTACAACCTGGGTCTGGTACGGTTGCTTCAGGGCCGCGAGGCCGAGGGCTGGTCGGCCTACCTGGAAGCTTTCGATCTTGACCCCCATGGTCGCCAGATTGAAGACCACCTGGTTGATGTCCAAAAGGCTCTGGTCGCCCACCCTGATAAAGCTCCCTTCCTGGATGACGCGATAACGCGCCTCTATTCCCGCTATGGGGATGCCGGAGAGGGCTATGACGACTCTGACGAAGATTAGGGGTTATCACATCAGGTCAATTCTTAGCCGGTAACAAGTTCAACTTTGGTTGAAAAGTTTTTACTCTGGCTACCGATACTTGTTAGGTTTTAGAAAGGATAAGGGGAAATGAGCCAGCAATCAGTGGGGACTGCGGGTGGTGAAGGTCAAACTGAGGAGAAGTCTGCTTCCCAGGTCGCCGATCCTTTCCAGGAACGGCGTATCCGGGTGCTTATCGCCAAGCCGGGCCTGGACGGTCACGACCGGGGCGCGAAGGTGGTTACGCGGGGTTTGCGTGATGCCGGGATGGAAGTAATTTATACCGGTTTGCACCAGACCCCCGAAATGATTGTGGAAGCGGCCCTTCAGGAAGACGTGGACGCTATCGGACTTAGTATTCTCAGCGGCGCACACAATGTACTGTTTCCCCGCATTATGAAGCTGTTAAAAGAAAATCATATGGACGATGTGCTGGTTTTCGCTGGAGGTATCATTCCGCCGGAAGAAGAACCCCATATTAAAGCTCTTGGTATTGGGGCGGTTTTCGGCCCCGGCACGACTATCGAGGATACCGCCAAATATATTCGTAAAAGTGTCCGGTCCAGCACCGGGCTGGCCGACACCGGAGGAAGCGGCAGTTCCGAAACCTGGGTGGATGGAGAGGATAAAGGGCAGTAGCATCCATGGCTTCTCCACAAACTAACCCGGTTCTATTGGACCTGGCCCGGCGCGGGCTGGCCGGGGAACGCCGGGCCATTGCTCGCCTGATAACCCTCATGGAAAACCGCGCTCCCGAAGCTGCTACCCTGATGCACGAACTGACCCCTCATACCGGCCAGGCCCATGTAATCGGGATTACTGGCGCTCCCGGCAGTGGCAAAAGCACCCTGACCAACGAACTGATTAAGGAATACCGCCGCCAGGGTAAGTCGGTGGGCGTGGTCGCGATAGACCCGACCAGCACCCTCACCGGTGGAGCAGTCCTGGGCGACCGGATTCGGATGCTGGAAAATTACCAGGATTCTGGGGTTTTCATTCGCAGCATGGCGACACGCGGCCAACTTGGCGGCTTATCGGCTATGACCAATGATGTGGTCCGGGTTTTGGACGCTTGCGGTAAAGAAATCGTGATTGTTGAAACGGTTGGAGTCGGTCAGGACGAAGTAGATGTTGCCAGGGCCGCCCACACCACTATCCTGGTGGAAGTGCCGGGAATGGGCGATGACATACAGGCCATCAAGGCCGGGGTGCTGGAAATTGCCGACCTGCTGGTTATCAACAAGGCCGACCGTGAGGGAGTTGAGAAGCTCGATTTATACCTTAAAGCCATGTTAAACCTGGCTCCTAAAAAGCCCTGGCGAGTGCCTATTCTCAAAACCATCGCCGCCAGAGGCGAAGGTACGGCTGAACTGGCCCAGAAGGTTGCTGAACACCTGGCCTACCTGAAAACCAGTGGCGAGTACGAACAACGCGAAAAGGCCCGGTTGCGCGATGAATTGCTCTCGCGGGTCCGGGAGGAAATATCCCGGCGTGTCCTCCGGCGCGAACAGCAACCGGGCGGTCTGTCGGACCTTATCACCCAACTGGAAAATCGCCAGCTTGACCTGCACGATGCCGCCCTCCAACTTCTGCGCCAGAGTATGAGTTAGCCTTGCTTTGCCCCGTAGAAGCTAACTTGCCCCGCATCAGGTTTAACAAAGAAGCCCAACAACGAACAATTTGTCATTGTGTGGTTCGCTGTACTAGCTAAAATTTGTTAAGAACGATTGAAGGGCCACAAAATCTCCGTCCCGTTGTGATACCGTAGGTTTTGAATAGAGGTAATTACATCTTAGAATTTGTCATTTATGAAAACTTCCCGGCCCAATCAGTGAACCATATCATAGATTCTTCCATATCCAGGGATTACTTTCTTATATTCTTTAAAGCTTTCGCCTCCACCTACCATACTACCCGAAACTGGCCGGGAATTGCGGCCGGTTTCGGGGCAACAGGCTCTTTGAGCAGTTACATAGAAGGTAAATAGAATTTCTTTATTTGATGGTGTATGATGCTGGTACAAGCCTTTAACTGTACCGAATAAGGAATAAAAGATGCGTACACAAGTAGCCATTGTCGGTGCCGGTCCAGCGGGTTTGATGTTGTCGCACCTGTTACATCTTCAGGGCATCGAGTCTATCGTGCTTGAAACCCGCAGCCGGGTGGCTATCGAATCAACCATCCGGGCGGGCGTACTAGAACAGAGTACGGTTGACCTGATGACTCAGACCGGGGTGGGCGAGCGGTTACTACGCGAGGGTTACCCCCATCACGGAATCTATCTGAGGTTCGATGGGCATAACCATTTAATTGACGTATTCGAACTCCTGGGTGGGAAAACCGTTACGATTTATCCTCAGCACGAGGTAATCAAAGATTTGGTGCAGGCCCGGCTGGCGGTTGGCGGGAATATTCGCTTCGAGGCCCAGAATGTCCAGATTTCCGACTTTGACACAAGCAAGCCAAAAGTCCGTTTCCGGCACGCCGGGGAGGATCACGAACTCGACTGTGATTTTATTGTGGGCTGTGACGGTTCGCAGAGCATCTGCCGCACCTCCATCCCCTCTGAGGCTTATACTATTTATGATAAAGTCTATCCTTTTAGCTGGTTTGGTATCCTGGCCGAGGCTCCTTCCACTGGTAAGTTAATCTATTCCTACCACGAAAAAGGCTTTGCCCTGGTCAGTTCCCGCTCGCCTACCCTTCAAAGAATGTACTTCCAGGTTGACCCTAACGATAGCACCAAAAACTGGTCTGACGAGCGCATCTGGAAGGAGTTTCATGCCCGATTGGAAGGTGAAGACGGTTGGACGTTTGAAGAGGGGCAAATTGTTAAAAAAGACATTATCGGGATGCGAAGCTATGTAATCGAACCGATGCAGTATGGCCGGGTCTTTCTGGCCGGGGATGCCGCCCATATCGTTCCGCCGACCGGCGCGAAAGGGCTTAACCTGGCGGTGGCCGATGTGCGCCACCTGGCCGAAGGCATGGACAGTTTCTACACGACAGGCCGTACCGAACTGCTGGACGCTTATTCGGATAAATGTCTGCGGCGCATCTGGCGGGCCGAACATTTTTCGTGGTGGATGACTTCGATGCTGCACCGCTTCCCGGATGACAATAAGTTTCAGCAGCGCCTTCAACTCTCGCAATTGCGTTATGTTGTGGCTTCCAAAGCGGCGGCTTACTCGTTGGCCGAAAATTATGTCGGTTTTGAATAAATTTATTTTGAATTTGAAGGTTAAATAAATATGGCAATAAAAACAGGCTGGCAGGGCCGCTGCTTTGAAGATTTCGAGGTGGGTGACATTTATGTCCATCCCCTGGGCCGGACTATTATTGAGGCCGATAATGTCTGGACGACCATGTTGACTCTCAATACCAACCCGATTCACTTTGATTATCATTACGCGGCCCAGACCGAGTTCGGGCGGCCTCTGGTGGATAGCACTTTCACTTTAGCCCTGGTTACGGGGATGAGCGTGTCTGATGTCAGCCAGAACGCCATGGCAAACCTGGGTTGGGACGAAGTACGGCTGCCCGCCCCGGTTTTCCACGGGGACACTATTTACGCTAAATCCGAAGTGCTGGAAGTCCGACCCTCCAAATCGCGCCCGAACGTGGGCATCATTCGGATTAAGACGACCGGCTTCAACCAGTCAGGTACGACCGTAATCGAGTTCAAAAGGACCATAATGGTCTATCGCCAGGGCTTCGTCCCGGCGACAGCGCGGGATATGGCAATGCGAGCGGCTAATCAGAACCCTTCTTGAAAAGTCGGGCTAGAATGGAATGGAATTAAACAATGGAATTTAGTCTAACCGAGGACCAGCAAAGCATCCGGGCAGCGGTGCGAGAGTTGTGCCACAAGTTCACCCCGGAATACTGGCGCACCCTGGACCGGGAACGCGCTTACCCGGAGGAATTTGTCCAGGTACTCACCCAGGCCGGGTGGTTGGCCGCCTTAATCCCCGAAGAATACGAAGGGGCAGGGCTGGGCATTACCGAGGCCAGTTTAATCCTGGAGGAAATAAATTTTGCCGGGGGTAATTCTGCCGCCTGTCACGCTCAAATGTATATCATGGGAAGCTTGCTGCGCCACGGTAATGCCACTCAGAAAAGTTACTATTTGCCAAAGATTGCGCGGGGTGAACTGCGCTTGCAAGCCTTTGGCGTAACTGAGCCGGATGCCGGTTCCGATACGACCAAAATCAAGACTATGGCTGTTCGTCAGGGAGATTCCTATCTTATAAACGGCCAGAAGGTCTGGACCAGCCGCTTTCAACACTCCGATTTAATGCTGCTGTTGGCCCGCACCACTCCGTTAGAGCAGGTAAAGGAACGTACCGGCGGCCTCAGCCTTTTCCTGGTTGATTTGCACGAAGCGGGAGAAAGCATTGAGGCCCGGCCAATTGAAGCGATGGTCAATCACGAAACCAACCAGCTATTTATCAATGACTTGAAGGTTCCGGCCAGCACGCTAATCGGAGAAGAAGGCCAGGGTTTCCGCTATATTCTGGATAGCTGGAACGCCGAGCGAATTTTGATCGCGGCTGAGTGTATCGGGGATGGCCGCTGGTTTGTGGAGAAGGCCAGCCGTTATGCCAGCGAACGGGTTGTCTTTGGCAAACCAATCGGGACTAACCAGGGTGTCCAGTTCCCTATTGCCCAGGCCCATGCTCATATCGAAGCAGCCGACTTGATGCGCCATAAAGCGGCCTGGCTGTTTGACCAGAAACAAAAGTGTGGAGCCGAGGCCAATCTTGCCAAGCTGTTGGCCTCGCAAGCCAGTTGGGAAGCGGCCAATGTGTGCCTGACTACCCACGGCGGCTATGGTCTGGCGGTTGAATACGATATTGAGCGCAAGTTCAGGGAAACTCGCCTTTACACGGTGGCCCCGGTTAACAACAACCTGGTATTGGCTTATGTCGGCCAGCACGTTTTAAATATGCCGAAATCATATTAGGGTTCGTAGAACGTTGAATGTAAATATTTAAAGTGCGGATATAGCCTGATAATAAATCTTTAGCAAGTTTCACGTTAGCCTTTTTAGTAGAGGAAAATTAATGGGAGAATCGCTTTACGATAAAGGCATGAAGGTTAGAAAAGAAGTCCTCGGCAGCGAGCATGTGGCACGAGCTACCTCTCGTATTACCGAATTCGATGCCGACTTCCAGCGTTTTATCACTGAAACGGCCTGGGGGTCGCTCTGGGCCAGGCCCGACCTGGACCGGCGGACCCGCAGCCTGGTGACAATCGCTATTCTGGCCGCTCTGGGCCGTGAAGAACTGGCCTTGCACCTGCGAGCCAGCCAGAATATCGGAGTGGACCCTCACGAAATCGCCGAAGTCTTGATGCATGTAGCTGTTTATGCGGGTGTTCCAGCGGCAAATGCGGCCTTTGCAACCGCCAAAAAGGAATTGGGTCAATTAGAAAAACTGCCTATAATAAATGCAGACTTGCCGGAGAGCCAAGAGGAATAATGGATATTGCTAACACCGTGGAAGCAATTGTGCGCGGGGACCGCGAAATTTTTCCGCCTTATTTGTATGAGGCTTACCGGTCTACCCGCCGCCGCGCTCCAAAACAGCCTTTGATTGAAGTGCCGCTGACTATCTCGGAACTCACCGGCCCCGGTCCGGTCCTGAGCGCGATTACCCCAGAGGATGCCGATTTGACCCGCAACGCCGGGACCGGCGGAGAAGCTATCGGCCAGCGGATTATCGTGACGGGCCGGGTGCTGGACGACCGGGGCAACCCTATACCCAATACCCTGCTGGAAGTCTGGCAGGCCAACGCTTCGGGCCGCTACCTGCACGAACGCGACCAGTGGCCCGGCCCACTTGACCCGAATTTTTTGGGAATCGGGCGCTGCCTGTCCAACGAAAACGGCGAATACAGCTTCCTGACGGTCCGGCCAGGGGCCTATCCCTGGAAGAACCACTATAACGCCTGGCGGCCCGCCCATATCCATTTTTCGGTGTTTGGCCCATCCATGTTGTCGCGCCTGGTAACGCAGATGTACTTTGCCGATGACCCGCTGCATAATCTCGATCCGATTATGAGTTCGGTTCCAGCCGGGAACGCCCGCGACCGCCTGATTGCCGCCTACGACCATAATGTTACCGAGGAAGAATGGGCGCTGGGCTATCGCTGGGACATCGTGGTGCGCGGACCCTATGCCACCCCCTTTGAAGATGCGGAGGCCCACTAATGACTAAACATTTGCTGACCAGTTCATCCACGGTGGGTCCGTTCTTCGCGCCCTGCCTGTTGCGCCCGGACGCGCTACGCCAGGTATTGGCCCAGCCGGAAACTGCGGGCGAACCGATTCGGATTGAAGGCCGGGTAACTGATGGCGATGGGGCAGCGGTGACGGACGCTATGATTGAAATCTGGCAAGCCAACGGGGCTGGTCGCTACAATCACCCGGCTGACCAGGGCAATACGCCTTTAGACGCTTCTTTTGCCGGTTTTGGCCGGACCGGGACTGACAAATACGGTGTGTACTGGTTCGAGACCATCAAGCCCGGCCTGGTCCCGTTTGAGGGCGAAAAGCAGCAAGCCCCGCATATCAATGTCACTATTTTCTCGCGAGGACTGCTCAATCACCTGGCGACCCGCCTCTATTTTGAAGACGAGGCAGCTAACAAGGCCGACCCGGTGCTGCAACGTGTTCCGACCGAACGGCGTTCAACGCTGGTGGCCCGGCGCGAAACTAACCAGGGCAAAACGGTCTACCGCTTTGACATTGTGATGCAGGGCGAGGGCGAAACGGCTTTCTTTAATCTGTAAGCGAGCTAGGAGCTAAAACCGGGCATGTCCGACCAGATTGAACTGTTATTCAGTACCCCGGCCATGTCAGCCGTCTTCTCAGCTCAGGCCCATGTCAGGGCAATGCTGGCTTTTGAAGCGGCCCTGGCCCACTCCGAAGCCCAGGCCGGAATTATTCCGTCGGAAGCTGCCCAGGCTATTGCGGCGGCTTGCCAGGTTGAGCTTTTCGATGTTACGGCCCTTTACCGGGAAGCGGCCCTGGCCGGAACCCTGGCTATTCCGCTGGCACGGATGCTGACTGCCCAGGTGGAAGGTGAAGCTAAAAAGTTCGTTCATTGGGGCGCGACCAGCCAGGATGCCATTGATACAGCCCTGATGCTCCAGATGCGAGAAGGTCTAAACCTGCTTTTGGAGGGTCTGCTTGCGGTAGGCGCGGCCTGTGCCACCCTGGCAGAGCAGCACCGGCATACCCTGATGGTCGGGAGGACGCTGTTACAACAAGCTCTGCCCATAACTTTTGGCCTGAAAGCGGCCCGCTGGCTGGCTCTGGTTACTCGCCAGGTTAAAATCTTGCAACAACACCTCGACCGGACCCTGACCGTACAACTGGGTGGCGCAGCCGGAACGTTGGCCTCGCTTGGCGAAAAAGGGCTGGAAGTGGTGGAATTGCTGGCGGCAGAATTAAAACTGGCTGTCCCGGACCTGCCCTGGCATACCGAGCGCGACCGGGTTGCCCACATCGCCGGGACGCTCGGCGTGGTGGCTGGGGCTATGGGGAAAATAGGCACGGACCTGGTGTTGCTGGCTCAGACCGAGGTAGGCGAAGCCAGCGAAGGCGCGGCCCCAGGCAAAGGCGGCTCGTCGGCTATGCCTCACAAGCGCAACCCGGTAGATGCCACGGCGGCTATTGCGGCTTCGCGGCTGGCTGTGGGGGTCATTCCTGTAATACTTTCCGCGATGAGCCAGGAGCATGAACGGGCGGTGGGAGGCTGGCAGGCCGAATGGGCCGCTATCCCCGAACTATTCCGCTTTACGGCCAGGGCCGTGGAAGGTATCCGGGGAGCGGTCACTAATTTACAGGTTGATAGCGCGCAGATGCAAGCCAATCTCGACCTTACCAGAGGACTTATCATGGCCGAGTCCCTGACCATGACGCTGGCCCAGAAGGTGGGTAGGGCCGAGGCTTACCGCATGGTTCAGGCCGCCTGTAAAAAAGTGGTGGATGAGGACAAAGAACTGCGCCAGGTGGTCGGGGAGGACGCACTGGTGCGAGGAAATCTAACGCCGGAAGAAATCGAGCTGGCTTTAGACCCCGGCCAGTATTTAGGCAGCACGGATATATTTATAGACCGCGCCCTGAATGCTTATGCTCTTTGTTTATGAGAGTGAAATTTCGGCCAATTTGTTAAAACCGGAAATGTTTATGG
>JAYSYV010001495.1:0-2832 GCA_043727245.1 Chloroflexota bacterium
AAATAACTCAGGCGATATTTCTGAGGATAGCCTGAGTTATTTAACTACCTAGAAATCGGAGCGAGGTTTCAGCCCGGCGACTTTCAAACGTTCAACATAATCCCCTTTGAGAGCTTCTAAAGCCTTCTCAAGCTCCCGGCTCTTGTTATTAGCGCTTTGCAGGTCGGATTGACCAGTGGTGCTGGTTGTATTTACAAAGGAAAAATAGTTATCGTTAAGAGTTTTTACCTCGCGCTTATACCATTTGTCGATCTTACCTCTTTTTAAAGAAAACAAGTCCATAATCTACCTTACTTTCATAACGGCTCTGCTGATTAAAGGTTTCACAAAACTTTTGACAAAATATGCCCGTACTTGCTGCCTGCTCATGTTAAATCGGGAAGTTAAATCTGTCTGTCAGCTACCACACATATACAGAAAGTTCTAAAAAACTTGCTCGTGGATTTCCGCAGAGGGATTTTGTCCAGGCCTCTCTGAAAGGAAGTTCCTATTCCTGCCCTTATGCTACGAGGACCAGCCAATCATGGTCGGGTTTAAGTCCAACAGGCGCAGGGTCAGTAGAAATTGAACTGTTCGACCCACCTTCACTCGCCAGCCACGATAAATCAGCCTGTTTGATTCCATCCTCAAAATGTCCCGGCAGCTCAGGTAGCGGATTGCTTATAACTGACCGGAATTTCCGGCTTTTTAAAAGCTTTTCTTTGCGAGTTGGTTTAACTCACTAACGCGAGAAAGGAGTGCGTTTCCTCTATCACGTAAAGGAGACAGTCCCCACGCACAACGATTATATTATGGGTCTAGTTTTGAGAGTGTGTGGAAGCGAGTTCTACAACCACTGCATCCGGTGATAAAATTGGCAACTCGAAGAAAAAGCAAGTACCTCCATTGGGGTTTGACGTAAAACCTACAGGGCCGTCATGTTGGTCCATCAGGGCTTTGACAATACTCAGGCCCAGACCGGTCCCGCCCTTTTGACGGGTATCCGACGAGTCGGCCTGAGAAAACTTCTGGAAAATCCGGCTTTGAAATTCAACCGGGACACCTTTGCTCTGGTCAGTAATACTAACCCGGACTTTCTGCTCTTGCACCTTGACCCCTATTTCTACCGTACCGCCCAAAGGAGAATACTTGGCGGCGTTTGAGAGCAAATTATTTAATACCTGGATCAATTGGTCGCTATCAGCCTGTGCCCGAACGTCCACCGGGTTTTCCTGAAGATGGAAAGTAACCTGGAATTGTTCACCGTAAGCCCGGTTCGCCTGGATAGCCTGCTCGATTATAGGGGCCAGTTCGATAGGCTGTTTGTTAGAAACCATTTTCCCTGACTCGATTTTTTCCACATCCAACATGTCATTGATCAGGCGAATCAAGCGCGAACAGTTTTTATATGCAATATCCAACAAGCCCAGGGTCGGCGGATTGAGAGGACCGGTTATCCCTCCGACAACCAGACCCAGCGAACCCTGAATGGAATTCAGCGGCGTTCTGAGTTCGTGGCTCACCGTAGAAATAAATTCAGTTTTTATCTGTTCATTGCGCTTGCGTTCCGTAATATCCTGGAAAACGAGCATACCGGTGAAAATCTTAGCGACTTCGTTTTTAACCAGGAGAATCTGGACCTGGAAAATAGTTTGCTGGAAGACCTGTTCGAAAATTGCAGGCGTACCCTCTAAAGCCTTCTGGTAAGCGTCTTCTATAGTTTTCGCCACTTTATGCGGAAAGACTTCCTGGATAGTTCGGCCTTCCACTTCTTGCTTTTGCAAGCCGCGCTTTGCTAAGGCCGGGCCTTCCGCCAGTGTGAACCTAAAATCTGTATCAAAAAGAAGTACGGCGCTTTCGGGTAGATTGCGGGCGAGGGTGCGGTAGAGTTCTTCGGTTCGCAATAGTTCAAGATTGGTTTGTTGTATCCGCCTGGCCCGGTTCCGGGAGGTTTGAGCCAGGAAAGTTACCATGGACAGGAGCGAGGCAATCAAAAGACCACCAAAAAGACTAATAGTGGGAAGCCAGGATTGTTGCCCTTTCTGGATTCGCGGGCCAGGCTTTATTTGGATTTGCCATTCAATTCCGTCGAAATTAACCTGCTCCCTCTGCACTGAACTTTTAGTCGGCGGCCCATCTACGCTTTCCTGGAAGAAAATTGTCTGCCCCCTGGTGGTTATTGTAAGCCGGTATTGGGTTACAAAGCTATGGGAAAGAATTTCCTCAATCAATGTCTGGTTCTGGAAAATACCTATTATATAACCGGCAATAATGCCATTTTTAAAAAGTGGTACAAAGGCTGCAAAACCGGCCGATGCTCTCAGCGGACCAGCAGTTTCCACTGTGATTAGCACTATTCGCCGAGTTGTAGCCGCATTCACCAGGGCGCTTCTGGTAGTTTCACTATTCAGGAAGGGTCGATTAACAAGGCTCTCATTTCCGGTGTTAGGGACCACCCAGCTAACATTTAAGGCCGGGTCAGCCAAAGCAATCGCCTGAATCCCCCCAAAATCGTTTATGTCCGCCAGCGTATTCTTCTCCCAGACGCTTTGTTTCAGGTTTTCAACTGTTTCCCAGCGCTGCCCAATCCGATTAAGCAATAACAAGCGGTAATCAATGCCTTGATCCAAATCCCCTTGAATCATTTTGGCAGCCACGGAAGTAGTCTGGTCAAGTTGAACACCTTCCACGTCCAGCAAAGCTTGCCAGAGCAAAACGGCGATAGTTACCCCGGTAATAAATAGCAGAAGAGGAAGCCAGCGCGTTAGCCTATTATGCACAGTGTGTACTTTGTAAATGGTGCAAGCGATAATGCATAAACCCAGGGTAATCATCCCAAAAGTTGTATTTAAG
>JAYSYV010001496.1:0-2832 GCA_043727245.1 Chloroflexota bacterium
CGGCTGGACTACTTCCGGCAGGCTATGGTTGAAGCCGGGGCCGACTATGTACGAATTTCCGGCAGCGGCCCGACTATCTACACTCTGCTAAATGAGGAAGCCTACGCCCAGAACATCGCCAATCAGTTGAACGAACGCGGCTTTAGTACGGTGGTAGTGCCGACAGTGCAGCCGGGAGGTAAAAATGTTTGAGATCGAACGGTTACAGGCTTATTTGCGTAAGGTGGCCCAGTTGCAATACCAGGCAATCTCGGTCCCACCTTTTAGCCTTTTTTTTCATTCGTACGAGGCTTTAAAGTTCTTTAATTATGCTATTCCGGATTATGTTTTAGGCGAAAAGCCAGGTAGTTCTCTGGCAGAGTCTTTAGCCCAACTGAGGTTAACCTTCCGGCAAAATGACCGCTTGCCCCGTTTTGAATTTATTGATGAATACGACCCTCACCTGGCTTTGCGGCTGGCTGAAAACGGATTTATAGAAGAATCTCGCTTGTATTTAATGGTCTGCACGCCCAACTCTTTCCGGCCCGTGGAGCAACCGGCGGGCCTGGAAGTTAGAAGGCTGACTGCTACTTCAAGCGCGAAAGATATTCGAGATTACCTTTTAACCCAGCAGCACGGTTTCGAGCCTGACACGCTGGAAGTGCCTTCCGAGGCCCAGGTTGAATTGAAACGACCCAGCCTGGATACCGGACGTAATTACCTGGCCCACCTGAAAGGCCAACCGGCCTGCGCCGGGTTATATACCTTTCCGTCCGATAAACTGACCGAAATAGCCGGTATCGCCACGCTTGAAGCCTTTCGGCGGCAGGGAATCGGCTCCTATCTTACCTCCAGGCTGGTACAGGACGCTTTTAAAGAAGGTGTCACCCTGGCCTTTTTGACTGCGGCTGACACCAGGGCCGGGCGCGTCAACGAGCGAATCGGCTTCCAACCCTTTGCTACTATGTTAGCCTATAGTGACCCGGAATAGAATTAATTCGCCTGTTTCCAGAACTGCCGGACGTAGTGGTTTTGTTTTTGCTTCGTTTTAGAGTAAAATTGCCAGTATTTAGGGGTGATAATACCTTGCAGGACCGGTTTACTTTAGCCTGGCTCAACCCGGCAACCCTTACCAGTTCGGGGCTGCACGACACTTGCGCGTTAGAAAAGTTAGCCGTACGAATAACCCGAACATACGGGGAAACGCCTGTAGCTTTTAACGAATTTGAGTAGAGATCGAGGGGAAAATGAAATTTGGCGGATTTACTTTTGTTTTGCATAGCCACCTGCCCTACTGCCGACAGGCCGGGCGCTGGCCGCATGGCGAGGAATGGATCCACGAAGCAGCGGCGGAAACTTACCTGCCTTTGCTTAATGCTCTGTACGACTTGCGCCAGGAACAGGTCCCGTATAAGCTGACCATTGGCATTACCCCCATCCTGACTGAACAACTGGCCGACTCACTCATTAAGGAAAACTTCGTAGAATACCTGGACGAACGCATCGCGGCGGCTAACAAAGATATTGCGCGTTTCTCCTCCGAGGGTATGACCCTGGCGCGAGATGAGTTTCGCCTGGCCGCCAAAAAAGCTGCCGCCGAAGCTGAAGCTGCTAAAGTCACGGTCGAAGCCGAAGCCCAGGCCAAAGCTCCACCGGTCGAACCGCCCAAAAAGACTATCTCTAATATCCTGAGCGGCAAGCAAGCCCTGGAAGTCGCTGCCAATATCCGGCAAGCCGCCGCTCAGGAAGTGGACGCTAAACAGACCGGCCAATTGCTCGACCCCGACCTGGCCCCGCTTTCGACTCAGATTAAAGAAGTGGCCCTGCCTAAAGCCGCCGAGGCCATTGACCAGGCCATCGCTGAACTGGAAGAAGACAATACGCCGGTCCTGGCTGAACAGCGCTACTACCTGGCTCAGTATTACCGCAACTGGTACACTAACATTAAAACCTCGTTCCTGGAACGCTATAGCAGCGACATTATCGGGGCTTTCCGCACCCTCCAGGATGAAGGTTTAATCGAGATTATTACCTGCGCCGCCACTCACGGTTATTTGCCGCTGGTCGAACGCGACTCGACCATTTTCGCCCAGCTTGCTACAGGTGTCCAGAGCTATGTCAACCATTTTGGCCGCAAACCCAAAGCCATCTGGCTGCCGGAATGCGCCTACCGCCCCGGCTACTACGCCACGGACGCAGAGGGCCAACAGTACCTCAAACCGGGCATCGAAGACTTTCTGGCCGAGCAGGGCATTTCGCTTTTTTTCAGCGAAACGCATACTATTGAAGGTGGCGTGCCAGTCGGCAAAGCCGCTGGAGAAAATGTCATCGGCCCTTACAGCTTTATCACCCGTCGCTACGTTATCCCTGCCGCCGAGGAATTCCCGGTTACAAACAACACGACCTTTCAACCTTACTGGGTCGTCCGGCCCGATGTCGCGGTAATCGGTCGTAACAACCGGACCGGTATGCAGGTGTGGTCGTCTGAAAATGGCTACCCCGGCGACAAAGATTACCGCGAATTTCACAGCAAGGACAGCGGGAGCGGCTTGCAGTACTGGCGCATAACCGGCCCGAAAGTGGACCTGGGGCAGAAAGAATTTTATCACCCCGAATGGATTCCTTACCGGACGAAAGAACACGCCGCCCATTTCATCGGGCTGGTCGAGCAACAGCTTGAAGAGTATTACCAGAACAATCAGAAGCCGGGCCTGATTTCCTGCAACTACGACACCGAATTGTTCGGCCACTGGTGGTTTGAAGGGGTAGACTGGCTAAAAGAAGTTCTGCGCGGCCTGGCGGCAAGCGAAATGGTCGAAATAACCACCGCCAGCGGCTGGCTTGAAAAACATC
>JAYSYV010001497.1:0-2831 GCA_043727245.1 Chloroflexota bacterium
AAAGCAATACGGCTAACTCCAGGTAGCTGGCTCGCTTTTTTAACAAAAGTCTGGCCTAATTTTAACAGTCTGAGACGGGCATCCGGTACCGATGGTCCGTAATAGCGTGGTTCGTCAGTGCCACTATACCTCCTTATTCTCATTTACTTCCCCTCCCCCGCACTCCTCACTCTTGGCCTTCATCTTCGTCTTCGTCTTCGTCTTCATCATAGTAGCCGTATTGAGGGGGTGCTTCACCATGTAACTCGCTAATTACCGGGTAACTCTGTGCCTGAGATGGGTTAACTCCGTTTGGCACAATGGCTTCCAATTTGACGAGGTGGCGCAGCTCATCTCCAAAATCGAAGAGGTAGAGAAACTGCTGCCCGGCTTTAAGCGGCAGATTTTCCAGCCTGTAACGGCTGGCAGGACGAGCCTCTTCACTTAAGGGGCTTTCGTAAGCACTCCGCTCATCCCAGGCTTTGCCACTCAGAAAGAAAGCGTAAAGATGGTCGTTATCCCACCCAAAAGCTTGCTGAATAGCTTCGTGTAAATCGTCGAGAGTCTGATCACCCCGCATTTCTATCCGCCGCCAGATGCGTTTGTTCCAATTCAGCTTTACCTGGAACCGGTAAAGGGTCGTAAGGGCCGCAGGGGAAGGTGGAGTAGCTGGTTCCAGCCCTACCTGATCGTATTCGGCCATTTTTTGTTCGATAGCTTGCTGGATAAACTCAAAATACTGCTTCTTATAACCTTCCGCCGGAAACTGGACAGTTACCGCCAACTTTTCTTCCCCGGCTTTAGCCTCCATGTCAAAATACCCTTTAGCCGGCGTGGTTAGGCGCTCAAGCATAAAGCCAAGCCGGCTGAAAAACTGATTGAGAGCATCAAAGGCCAGACCTACAGCCCTTACTTCCCGAGAGTTGAGGGAGCGCCTTCCATCACCAACTCTCCCTTCCTGACCTGGTGTTATTCGGTGAAAACTGGGTACAGCCTCCCTGGAGGGATATTTGAAACCCCGTTTCTTCATCCAATCCAGATATTCTGGATCACTCTGCTCCACCGCATCAAAGAAAACTACCAGGCTTTCCACCATCTTCTCTCTTTTTTGCTTTTGCTTTTGCTTGCGGTTCAATTTGGAAAGTCCTAACTCAGGGCCTAACTCCTCTATAACCACTCGTTCTTGGATAAGGGGAAGCAAGTTGTCTATTGACCTACCGGTATGGGGTAGCATTACCTTTCCCTCCCCGATCATGGCGTCGCGGTCAGATTGTTCCTCCCCAAGCCGGACTACTGTTCTGAAATCAGCCAGGCTGAAATAAAAGGCTATCCCGATTACCATACCGGCATTACCCAGCACAACCGGGTAAAGCCGGGGAGTTTTGGGGTCAGGGCCGTTTTTGCTACCCAATTCCACCCTGAAAGGAAAATCACTGGTGACGTACTCCCAGGGTTTACGCCGCCAGAAGCTGGCCGCCGCTTTATAAAGGAAAGGCAAATCCCGTTCAGTTTCCAGGAACCATTCAAAGGGTTCAGGAGGTTGGGCCTCAGGGTCAGCTCCCATTGCCTGGGAAACTCCTCTAAAAGCCTCTTCCAGGACTTCAATAGGCCCGGCCCAATATTCTACCGGGATGTTGAGCGGTGCAAATAAGCGGGTAATTGCCTGGGCCAGGGCTTGATCGGTAACCACAATTCTTTCAGGTAATCCTGGTTGAGGGAAGGATGGGTTACCGAGAGGGGAAGGAATGGGTGGCAGAGTGTAGGGGCCTATTATGGCCTGGAATAGCCCGGCCAGTGCTTCGGTTATACCACCATCAAGGCTCTGCGACGGCATAATAATCTCGCTGTTGAGTACCATCCCCCAACTCTGATCTAACCAGAGGGCTAACTTAGGCTTGAAATATTCTTTACCTTCCCGGATAAAGACATCCACCGTACGCATTCCGCCGACCAGCACCTGGCCTGGTCGGTGGGGCAGGTTTTTCAAAGCTGGGATTTCTTTCTCCAGCTCACGGGAACGTCCTTTTTTGTTAGGTATAACCATAAATCTCCTTTGGTACAAAACCTTTAGCTTCCCTAGGGTATTAGCTATTTTAACAGATAATCTACTTCTAGCTTTTCAAGTTGGCAATTTGTCGTTCTATCTTCAAATACAACTAATTCTAATGCTTTACTGGTTCAGGTAAAATTTCACGATATAACGTTTACAGCATGTTTCGCTGGTATTGAACCAATTCCGATCTCATAAATATTGCAAAATTGGTTCAATCATTTCGGTTTTTGCTATAAGTCAGGTCAATTCAGGGCCAGCTCCTAACAAACCCTTAAAAGGGTTGGCGAGGCCATTTCCGGCACAGAGCGGGGTTTGCGACCGGAAAAGGCCTTTTTAGGGTCGGAATGAACCAGCCGGCGGTTCTTTAGACCGGTTGGTGAATGGAGAGGCTTGGGCTTATGATAAAATTAGAAGGTTGGAGGAGATAGCAAAGATAGGAGTTTAAGGGGAGAAGCGGCAATGAGCTTCTTCCCTCAAACCAGGTTCGATGGTTGCCAGCAAAACTTCTGCTGGCAGCCTGAGAAACTTGTGGTTTTTATTATTTCCGGAGCTAACTCTGAGGATAGCCTAGCAAAATACCGCGGAAATAATAAAATGCGACAGCCGCTCCTTTTTCAAATTCCTCCTTGAAACTTGGCTTTATCCGCGTGGAGATAAACCTTGATTAAAGCTTCGCTCGTAATTGAGCTAAAGATTGTTCTAATTCTTCCAGGGTTTGTTTCAATTGGGCGAGTTCTTCTTCTTTGAAGTTATCAATGTCCTGCTCTACCAATTTCAAAGCTTCTTTAGCCCGACTAAA
>JAYSYV010001498.1:0-8673 GCA_043727245.1 Chloroflexota bacterium
TGGCCCTGGTCAAGGCTAAAATCCCCCTGACCGAGGAAGAAGGGGCCAGACAGCAGCGCCTTGCCAAGCAGGGCAACGGGCTGGCCGACCGGCTGGAAAAGATTTCGGCCAACGCCGACCCCAACCTGGTCTACTTTGTCGAGCGCAACTTCTACGGCGCGGCCTCTCGTGACCAGAACGAGCCGCTCATCCGGGTTAATGGGCGGGCGTTGTTCCAGTCTGCCCCGGCTTTTACTATGAACGCTATGCCGATTGATATTTCGGGCTATTTGCAAAAGTGGTTCAAAGAAAATCAGGTGGTCGTCACCAGCGCCACTATGTCGGACGGCCAGAATTTCGATTTCTTCACCCGACGAGTCGGCCTGGAAAAACCCGCAACATTAATCGTGCCTAGCCCGTTTAATTACCGAGAAAGGGTCCGCCTTTTCCTACCCAGGCTCGGTACACCGGCATCCGGCGTGAATTTCACTCAGCATCTGGCTTCGCGCCTGATGACGCTGTTAAACCTGACACCGGGCCGCGCCCTCTTTCTCTTTACCAGTCACGCCATGATGGAAGGAGTCTGGAAACAGCTTAACGGGCCGCTGGCGGAGCAAGTACAGCCGGTGCGGCCCCTTTTCAAGCAGGGTAATGCCCAGATGCAGCGTATCATTGCGGATTTCCAGGCCAGCGAGAACGGCCTGATTCTGGGAACGCGTTCCTGGTGGCAGGGCGTGGATTTACCGGGCATGCGCCTCCTGGTGATAGATAAGCTGCCTTTTCCGCAGTTAAACGACCCTATAATCAAGGCCCGTATTGAAGAAATTGATAAAGAGGGCGGCAGCAGTTTTAACGAATTTATGTTACCATTAGCCATTATTACTTTCCGGCAGGGCTTTGGGCGGTTGATGCGCTCGGAAAACGACCGGGGCATAGTAGTGGTTTGTGACGAGCGCGTAGTCCAAAAAAGCTATGGGCGACGCTTTATCAAAAGCCTGCCGGAAGTTGAACTGGTGGGAAACCTGGAACAATACCGGGAATTTCTAAGCGGACATCTCGATTAATGAGGTAGCCATGCAGCCGGAGCGTCGTTCAAAGCTAGATTCACTTGGCCGCTACATGCAGGAACAGAGCGCCGATTATGACCGGCTGGAAGAAGAAAAGCAGCGCCTTTTTCGAGAGGCTGCCGAACGGGTGAACCAGGCCCGACAAGCTGAAAGTCGCCCGTCCTTTGGAGAGCAAGTTCCAGGCCCGACCGGTGAATTAGAAGTTTTTGGTCGTTACATTGTCATCCAGCCAGCCGATTATTTTCAAGACAAGCTGGATTTGGAGTCAGGTCAGGCCAAAACGGTCTATATCTGGGTGATGACCGCCTCCGGTTGGGCCTATGGCGGTCCGCTGACGGTCTTTCAAAGCGAGACTCAGGCCGAACTGGAAGACCTTGTAACGGCCCGGTTTGGCGGCGGACCGGACCAGCATATAATTGTTGAAGCGCCTGATTATGCGGAAGCGTCCCGGCTGTTTGGCCTACTTTCGCGCTTTCAGGTTTAAGCAAGTAGATAGCTGGATTAATTGCATTTGTAAGTAATGAGGCAGTTAGTTATAAGGAGGATTTGAAGGTTGACAAAGAGCGCATTGATCACTGGCATCACCGGGCAGGACGGCAGTTACCTGGCTGAACTTTTATTGGAAAAGGGTTACAAGGTCTACGGCCTGATCCGGCGCACAAGTATCATTATTGATCAGCGCATTGATAAGTTTATCAACGAAGTCGAACTGATTGATGGCGACCTCTTGGATCAATTGTCGCTGGTTAAAGCGGTTCAAATTTCCCAGCCTGACGAGATTTACAACCTGGCAGCCCAGTCTTTTGTTCAGACGAGCTGGCAGCAGCCCGCTCTGACCGGCGAGTATACCGCTCTGGGTGTCACCAAGATGCTGGAAGCCGCCCGCCTGCTCAACAAACCAACGAAATTCTATCAGGCCAGTTCCAGCGAGATGTTTGGCAAAGTGGTCGAAGTGCCTCAAAAAGAAAGTACCCCTTTCTATCCGCGCAGCCCTTACGGTGTTGCCAAAGTTTACGGACACTGGATTACCGTCAATTACCGCGAGAGTTACAATATGTTTGCGGTCAGCGGTATTCTCTTTAACCACGAAAGCCCCCGGCGCGGCCTGGAATTTGTCACTCGCAAAATTACCAACGCGGTCGCTCGTATCAAGTTGGGCCTGCAAGACGAGTTGCGCCTGGGCAACCTGGACTCCCGGCGCGACTGGGGTTTCGCCGGCGATTATGTAAAAGCTATGTGGCTTATGCTCCAGCAGGACGAGCCGGACGATTATGTGGTCGCTACCGGTGAAACCCACGCCGTCCGCGAATTTCTAGACCTGGCTTTCAACCACGCCGGTATTAAGGATTGGGAGAAATACGTCAAGCTGGACCCACGCTACTTCCGCCCGGCTGAAGTGGACCTGCTGGTGGGCGACCCGACTAAAGCCCGCGAGAAACTGGGCTGGGAACCATCCGTGTCGTTCGCAGATCTGGTTGCAATGATGGTTGAGTCGGACATGGTTTTTAACAAAAATCTGACCTCTAAAACTTCGTCTTTGGCTTAGAAGCGTGGACGATATTCTCAAGTTGTTCTCTATCGAGCTGGAAATCCCTTTGAGCTTGTTGTACGACCGCATAGAGTTTGAAGAAGACGAAGATTAGTCAGAAACCGGCTTTCAAAAGAAGGCCGTTTTTATTTAATATACTCCTGGCGCATTGACGTGCAGGCAGGTCTGGTGCAAAGCCACTTCAAAGTTGAAAAGGGTCCGGCCCAGTTGGAAACAGGAAAGCAAAAGAATTAAGGTTCGAGATGGATGTAATTGATGAGGTGCTTGAAGCAAATCGCCGGTTCGCCGAAACTTATTCGGGCCGGGACTTGCCCGGTCAACCGGCTCGCCGCCTGGCCGTAGTGGCCTGTATGGACTATCGTATTCCGATTTCACAGGCGCTCGGCCTCGAAAACGGCGATGCCGTAGTCATTCGCAACGCTGGCGGCATAATAACCGAGGATACCTTGCGTTCGCTGATTGTGGCCCATTACCGCCTGGGCATTACCGAGGTAATGATAATAAACCACACTCAATGTGGTATGCAGACCTTTGAAGACCAGGCTCTGGTGGAGTGGCTCGAACAGGAAACCGGCTCATCTACAGTCATTCCGGCTCATTTCCATACTTTTACCGACCTGGAAGAAAATGTCCGCCGCCAGTTCCGGCGCTTGCGTTCACACGCCTGGATTCCGGCCAGCCTGAAAGTCCGGGGATTTATCTTCGATGTTAAGACTGGCTTACTGAGAGAGGTAGACCTGGCGAAACCGCTCAAACAGGCGCTCTAAATCTTCTACCAGCTTTGAAATGCCCTGGCCCGGTTCTACCCGAACCGCCTTTGCTGAAAAGCGGTATACCGAGATAGGTTCTATACTAATCTTTCTAATTTCTGAATTCTGATATTTGCTCAGGGTTTGCCTTTAGAGTACAATTTGACCGAATTGTGAAAAATTGACTTTAGACCAGGATGAAATAACTTTCGATGAACGAAGTATCTAATAGCAGGCAAGTCCGGCTGGCCTCTAATTCCAATACCGAAGAACGCCCCAGGCTCCGACTGGCTATTCAAAAAGAGGGCCGCCTGACCGACCACACCCTTAACCTGCTGCGCCAGGTCGGGTTGGAATTTGATAGTTACAAACAAAGGCTTTTCAGTACCGTCAGCAATTTCGAGCTGGATATTCTCTTTAGCCGCGATGATGATATACCTGAATATATTGCCTCTGGTACGGTTGACCTGGGGGTGGTCGGTCAGAACCTGATTTTTGAAGAAGGAGTGGACCTGGCCGAACTGCAACCGGTCGGTTTCGGTCATTGTTCGTTGGTGGTAGCGGTCCCCAAAGATAGCGGCATTACCGACCCGCACCAGCTTGACGGCTTGAAAATAGCTACCAGCTACCCTAAATCGGCAGAGAAATACTTTAAAAGTATTGGAATCACGGCGGAAGTAGTCACCCTTAGCGGAGCAGTAGAACTGGCTCCCAGCCTGGGCCTGGCTCACTCGATTGTCGAAATCACCGCCACCGGCAGTTCTCTGGCCCTCAACGACCTGATGCCGATTGAAACAATCTTAAAGAGTGAGGCGGTCCTGGCGGCTAACAAACATTCGATGGAACACCCCTACAAGGCTCGTAACATCAATCGCTTACTGGTGAGAGTCCGGGCAGCCCTGGCGGCCAAAGAATTTAAGTATCTGGTGATGAACGTGCCGCGTCACAGCCTGGACAGGGTGGTAGCAGCGGTTCCCGGCCTAAAAAGCCCGACGGTGGTTCCGCTGATGGACCCCGATTGGGTGGGCGTTCACACAGTCATTCGCCAGGATACCTTCTGGGAAGTTATCGAGCAGCTCAAAGAAGCCGGGGCTGGGGGTATTCTGGTCGTGCCTATCGAGCAGATTGTCTTATAGGTTCGTTACCCGTTTAACGTTCCACGATAATAATTTCAGGAAAACCTTGAATGACTACTCCAGTCCAAACCGAGCCGGTGCAAGCAAAAATCAACCGGGCTACTGTGACTGCCCTCTATTACTACCCGATTAAATCTTGCGCCGGAATAGGGCTGGACGAAGTCACCATAACCGAAACCGGTATCCTGCACGACCGGGAATTGATGGTGGTCGAAACCAGCTCCAACGAGTTTCTAACCCAGCGCGAACTGCCCCACCTGGCCCTCATCCAGTCTTATATCCAGGCAAACCGCTTGCGCCTGGAAGCCCCCGGTATGCCGGAGCTTGAAATCGCACTGGTCATGAAAGGCCCGGCGGAACAGGCCCAGGTCTGGAAAGATACGGTCCGAGTACTCGACCAGGGCCGGGAAGTTGCCGGCTGGTTGAGCGAGTATTTGAAAAAAGATTGCAAGCTGGTGAGGATGGCCCCCGATTTCCAGCGCCAGGTAAACCAGCAATATGCCCTCAGCCCGGACGACCAGGTGAATTTTGCCGATGCCTACCAGTTTTTGCTGATTTCGGAAGAATCGCTGGCCGATTTAAACCAGCGTCTGGCCGACCCGCTGCCCATGAACCGCTTCCGGCCCAATATCGTCATCAATGGCAGCAAGTTGCCTTTCGCAGAAGATTATGTAAGGCGGTTCAAGTCAGGCTCAATAATCTTCCAGGCGGTCAAACCTTGCGCTCGCTGCGTCATTACCACGACCGACCAGGCCACCGCCAAAGTAAGTAAAGAACCCTTAAAAACGCTGGCTACTTTCCGGCGCGGCCCCAACGGCGGAGTAATGTTCGGACAAAACCTCATTCACGAAAATACCGGCACTCTGCGGGTCGGAGCGCCGGTAGAAGTTCTGGAATTAAAAGAGTCGTAGAACAACGTAAAACGTAGAATGTGCCAGTTGAAATATTTGGGCAATATACTATGAATACAACCACGCATTAACTGCCAGCATTTTCTTACGTTCCACGTTCTACAAGGCTACTTGAGGCGTTTGACGATGTGCCAGCCATAAGGGCTGGTGCGCGGGTCGAAATCGGCTATGCCAATCTTACCCACTTCCAGCGGGAAACCAGTATCACCAAAAGCGGCAACCATCTGGTTACGGGGATATTCGCCCTGGCCCGGAGTTACGCCCAGGTTGGACATTCCATAAATGCCCGGAGGCGAATCGTCGGTATATTGTTTGACCAGGGCACCAAAGTCAGCGCCACCCTGGGCCTGTTTGAGCAGGTCATAGGCCAGATTGCGGGCTTCTTCCTGGGTCCGGTTAACCGCTTGTCCCGGCAAACTGCCCGAAAAAGCGATCAGGATATGCTGTACCTGGATGTGTTCTGGTTCATTGTTAGCCATTCGCAGGATTCCTTTCTTTGTAAATAATCTCTAAACTGTTTCAGGCCGCTATTATACTCAGCTTTAGCCTTCTTGGAAAATTAGTTGAGAAATCCCCAAAACTTAACCGTGCAATCCGCCCGATAGGTGGTAAAATCATAAGCAAGAAGCAGGAATTACAACCTATCCACCGTCAAACTAGCCAAAAGGAGATGCTACATGACTCAAGCCGTCCCTACTCACCAGTCCAATTGCAAGCTCAGTATTTTACAAGTCGGCCCGGACAGACATACCTGGGAGCCAAAGGTAAAAGAAGTTGCCGCCCGAATTAGCCTGGACCGTCAATTCACCCAGATTGGTACGGTCTATTACCGGCTGCTGCTGCCTTTAAGTTTGCTAGAAGGTCAAAGAGTTAGAACCGCCGATAGAGTAGAAATCCTGGAAGCCCCCGATTTCCCTCAGCTACAGGGTATTTACACCATCAACCTGTCTATGATAGATACCGAAGCCCTGAATTTGGAACTGGTGGTTACAAAAATATAGGTAATTAAACAAATTCAATCAGCTTTTTCAGTGAACGGCCTGGGGCGGTTTTAACTGTGCTTTATACGAGGTCAGGAGAAGCATTCAAGGGGCAAGGAAACCAAAAATAAGATAGTGATATAGCGAGAGTCCAATCGCATAGATGTTTAGGGGTTGCGGACGGATTTTGCTGCTTGTACATTTGGTATGGTCGGGAAACCTACAAGGAGCAGACCGGTGAGTAAAATCAGGGTGGGTCAGGTGAGAACCCGAATTTATTTGTTTTTCCAAGCTGGTATATTATGTTCGATAGCTACCCGTGAAAAAAAATCCCCAAAAGCTTTGGATAATTTTTCCCTGTACACATCTTTTAAACGAAGGCGTTTTCCTATATTTTTTATATGAATTTCTATATAGGTTTTTGGCAGGGTATATACTTCTTTGAAATCCACAATAAAAACCTTTTGTTGGTTTGCAGGTTCAAGATGAGAGGACAACATATGCAACCCGTGGTTGCCCCCTCTACGAATTTCTTCAAGAAGTCTACTACTTTTGTACTCAAGGTTTGTATCTTGAAAACCACTCAGGTTATAGATTGGTGAAACAAGAATATTAGGTACTTTATTATTTTCAAGGTCACAGCTCTGGGTTAAAATGACAACATCATATTCGGCAACTTTTTGGGTATAGAAACCAAAAGCACTCTTTGATAATGCGCCTTTTTTAGTAACCTTAACGGTTGGGATAGGAACAAAGGTATTTTTGAGAAAATCCCCTTGCATCAAATCTGAGGCTTCTACCTCATCCCACCAAGATTCCATTGGTTATTATTCTTCATCGGGGAATTGACGTAAGGGTTTGCCCCTTCCAATAAATTTATATTTTGCACGGACTGTATGGATACGTTTAGGAGGCACGGGTTTATAATCCCTATCATAAACCCTGGACTTGGTTGGAATCTCTGTTTGATTTTGTTTCGCCTCCCACCGTTCCCAAGCTTCCCAAGCAGCATGTTGAATTTCTTGACCTGCCTTACCTTGGGGCATTTTAACCAATCTTTGTGGGTGAAAGATACCAGCTAGAACCAATTGGTCTGCCATTTCCTTTGAGATATGTTCGGTGGTTACAGAACCCGTCCTTTTATCGTCATTGGCATCATTACTAATTGTTGAAGTTACAGTTAATACGTTCATTTTATTAACTCCCGTGTCTTATCAGTAATAGCAGCCTCAAATACTTGGTTTTTACGAATCCTGTATTGCTCAAAGAGCGCCCATATTTCCTCAGTCGATTGTGGAATATCAAATTGCCGCACAAGTTGCAAGTCTAGTATTATCGGAATAATTTCCAGGTTTGAAGTCTCAGGAGGTCGCATAGCTTGATTGATAAACAAAATACTGTTTAGGCTAGGTTGTGGTATTAGTAGTTGAAAAAAGTACGCTCCGATACCCCCCTCTGGTGTATCACTCGAAATTTGCGGTACAGTTAAAAAATAGTCACTTAAATTTGCTGACTTAACTGGTATATTTATTTGGTTGATATAACGTAGAGATAAATAAGTAATAGCATCAGGTTTAACCCTTTTTCGATAAAGAACCCATAATCTTTTGGCCTCTTCACTGAAAGTTTCCCACCGATCATAAGGCGCTAATCGTGTAAATGAAAACCCATCTATCCTATTTCCTACTATCTGTAAATCATCTAAAGTTTTATAGTTATAACCATTTGGTTTTTCATTTTTAGTTTCTGATATATCAATCTTGTGGTGGGACTGTAACATCAAATCGCGGATAACTAATTTTCCAGAAATGGGATAATCTTTTTTAAGCCCACTATAAGCTTTGTGTAAACCCTCTAGAACCTCAGCATTAGGCTTTGAATTGGTAACGCTAATCTCAATTGAAGCCTCGGTTAAAGGAGAATTTGAATAATGCAGTTTTCCGGGCATTTTTTCCAAATTAACTTACTTCCTAGATTAGAGTTGTAAAGAATCATTCAGATTCTACCGAATCTAAGTAATTATAACATGAAAGTGTGATATTTATGTTAGCAATGTTACAGAAGGGTGTAAAATATATCAATGATTACTAACGTGACAGTTAGTTTTATCTCAATAACTCCATTACCAGCCTTATCACCCTTTGCAAGTTGCGCCACCCAGGATTAACAACCCACCAGAGTCAAATCAGAACCAGGGAAAGGATAAAAAAAACCTCCGGGCAGTTTACCGGAGGTTTTGTGTGCTCGCATTATTTGTGTAGGAGGTATCTATATAGGAGAATATTAGAGGTTAATCGGTAAA
>JAYSYV010001499.1:0-2829 GCA_043727245.1 Chloroflexota bacterium
CCGAAACGTTATAAGTTCTTAACACAATCGAATTTAGTTATTCATAGTCGCCTGATATATTTAATTTAACATTAAAAGTCGAACGCCGAAATTTAACGCCATTACATAAATGTTATGTTAATGGTTGATGAATATTTTTCGAGGGTGATTTAACTAAAATGACAATACGACTAGCCAGTAAAGATGAACAAAATCAACGTCTGACGCACCTTAAATCCCAGCAACAGGCTTGCAGCAAGCTCCTGATTGAATGTATTACTCTCATGGAATCTAACCCGAAATACACTGAACGCCTGACAATGGTAATGAACCAGGTTGAAACGATGATGGCTCAGAATAGCCGGTTGATTACCCGCATGGCAGCTTCATCATTGAACGGGAAATAGTAGCAGTAACGGGAAACGGTTCCCGTTTAACCCTATGTCTAATCCACCTCTAATTAGTTTTTACTTTCCTGGATAGTTTTGACCGCTTCAAAGAATTGACACTCCCCCTTGCGTCATCTATAATTTGAAATGCTGTCCACACAATAAAGCCCGAAAATCCATGATAATTAAGAATGGACCGCACTATTGGCCCTTGTAAGGCTATAAATCTAACCCCAAACCCCAATGGGAATAAGTAGAGGAGAAAGCACTAAAGTGCATCGTGTTAGGAACAACCTTTTAGCCCTACTGGGTATTGTCCTGATTGTGGCTGTAGCCTCCTGGATCGTATTCGGCGGCGACCGCACCGAAAAAATATTGGGCGGTACGGCAGATTTTCGGGTCAAAGAGGGCCTGGATCTCCAGGGCGGTTATCAAATTTTGCTGCAAACCCGTTCCAATAATGTTACCCCGGAACGCCTGAAAGCAGCCCGCCAGATTATTGAAAAACGCGTCAATGGCCTGGGAACCAACGAACCCAGCATCACCATTCAAGGCGACAACCGCATCAGTGTGGAGTTGCCCGGTGTAACAGACGAAGCCGCCGTCCGTAAAGCAATTGGTAGCACCGGTCGGTTGGAATTTATAGATGCCGGTACGGCCCAGCTAAATACTGGTGACGTTGTGCAGACTACTTACTGTACCACCGGTTCGGTGTTCCAGAAAGCGGCCAATCTTTGCGGGCCTGGTGTTACCAGTAGCACCGTTGCCACTTCTACCGGCACAATTACCCCCGGCACGCCTTCTAACGAAGCGATTGGCCCAGCGGGTACTCCGGGAGCGACAACTGCCACTGGTGCGACTACCGCCACTGGTGCGACTACCGCCGCTGGCGTGACTACCGCCGCTGGCGTGACTACTGCCGCCGCTGGTGTAGCAGGTACACCTGGCGCTTCGCCCGGCGTGACCACTACTGTTCCCCCTGCTCCGGGAAAGCTGAATGCCTCTAACCAACCTTTCCAGACTGTTATCACCGGCGACCAGTTAGACCCGGCTAAAATTGATGTCGGTTTCGCGGATGTTGGCGGTGGCTACAAAGTGCTGTTTGGGGTAAAAGGTGATGCCACCAATACCTTCAGCCAGTTTACCAGCGCGAATCTGGGCAAGCAGATGGCGATTGTCCTGGATGGTCAGGTGATTTCAGCCGCTACTATCCAGGGTGTAATCTCTACACAGGGTGAAATTACCAGCCCCAACTGGCAGACTGCCGCCGGTAAGGCCGATGCTCAGGGCATTGTACTGCAACTCAAGTACGGCTCCCTGCCGGTAGAACTGGATGTCCAGGCCAGCCGCAAAGTTGGCGCGACATTGGGAACCGACTCGATTGACCGCAGCCTTATTGCCGGGATAGTCGGCCTGAGTATTGTAGCCGCCTTTATGATTTTGTACTTCCGCTTACCGGGCGTACTGGCCGTTATAGCCCTGCTTATCTACTCGATCATCAACTTTGCCCTGTTTAAGACGCTGGGGGTCGTACTGACCCTGGCCGGGATTGCGGGGTTTATTCTTTCAATTGGTATGGCGGTAGATGCTAACGTGCTTATCTTCGCCCGGATGAAAGAAGAGTTGCGCCTGGGTCGCTCGATTGAACGAGCCGTGGAAGAAGGTTTCCGCAACGCCTGGCCTTCCATCCGGGATAGTAATATTTCGACCCTGATTACCTGCGGTATTCTATACTGGTTTGGCGATTTCACCGGCACTAGCACGATTAAAGGGTTCGCCCTGACTCTGGCTATCGGTGTCCTGTGCAGTATGTTCACCGCTATTACGGTAACGCACACTTTCCTGCGCCTGATGTTCCTGGTGGCTGGCAGCCAGCGTCGCCTTAACCGGGGCGGCTGGTGGTTCGGTATGAACCGGACCCGGCGGCGGTCAACAGAAGAGGTTCAGCAGGTCTAGATTTGGAACGGGCCGGTTATTAAATAACCGGCCCGTCTCGGAAAAAAGGAAAGAGAAGATTTAGGAATGAGAAAATCGCTTGATTTAGTCAAACACCGCTGGACCTTTATTATTATTTCATTAATAATTATTGTGCCAGGGCTTGTTTTTATCTTGTTAGGTGGGTTGAGAGCCAGTATTGACTTTACCGGAGGAACTTCCTGGGATATTTATTTCGATAAAGCCCGTGTACCGTCTGGTCCGGTGATCGAAAAAGCTCTGGTTGATAACGATGCCCAGTTTATCACTCAGTTGCGGGCTAAAGCCGGTAAAAATCGGGCCGAAATCGACCTGCTGGCTCAACGAGACCGCCAGGCTTTTCAGGCTATCGCCCAGCAAAGCGATAACGGTCTGATAGTCGTTCGCACCGGCCAGATTTTTGATAATACCGACGAAAAAGCCTTTCTGACTGATGCCCTTACCAGGCAGTTGGGGGCGACCAACGGCTTTGACCCCCAAAAGTTGG
>JAYSYV010001500.1:0-2826 GCA_043727245.1 Chloroflexota bacterium
GGCCGGTCAGACGAAGGCGATTAGTTTTGAGGCGCTGGATAAGCTGTGCAAGTTTTTCGGGTGCCAGCCGGACTATTTGTTTCCCTGGGCACCGGATGAGGAAGGCGGGCAGGCGGCTGGTGCCGGTGGGCAGGGTTGACCTCCAGGGGTCGGGACCGGTTCGAGCGAGCGAGGCTCTCTGCGCGCGGGTTGGGATTGTGGAGCGGCACGGGCGGTGGCCGCGCGGTGGGCCGCTGCGCTGCAAGCACCCCGCTTCCCTGGGGGACGGGAGGGGGAATGCCTCGCCGGCAATAGAGGCGCGTCCTTATAGGCGTTAAATCAAACCTAACGCAGAATGGGGGGCGTGGGGGGCGCGACCCCCGCACGGAACCCAGGAGGATGGGGAGGGAAGATTTTTATAATGGCAAAGATTAAAAGTTAAAGGAATTTATAGGAGTCAGGAATTAAGTTTAAGGGCTATATTCCATGATGGATTATGGTGTTGAATCAGTAACTTTTCAAAGATTCCTATCTGGATAGGGTCTTGAAGTGGACAAATATAAAATTTTAACTCGTTTTTATTTTCGGCAATTAAAGCATTTAAGTGGCAGTTTGTGGCCTGACCATCAAGATAGCAATTTTTAGGGTGTATTACGCCATAACCCAGATTGATCCTTTTCTTGAATGTGTCAATCGTCTGTCCAATGTACTTTACCTGGTTATTAACTGTATAGGCATAAAGCCCTCTCCTTTGAGAAAGTTGTGGATCGTTAAAAGAAAATCGGCAGTAGATTAAATCTCCATATTTGTTTAGAAACTTCAGATAAAGATTATCACCATTTAATTTAAGGCTGTAGAGGAAAGTCCCTAACTCAATTCCAGGAGACAAAGGATATCGTTGGATTATAGTTGGTTTGAGAAAGGCATACCGTTTTTGATCAAGGGTGTAGGCAAGTGTCCGATTGTTTTTCTGTACAAACAAGTTTTTGAAAAGGCCCGGTTGAAACTGTAATTCCGTTTGAATAAATTCTAACCGGGTTGTTCCAGCTATAAATTCCATAGTTATTCCTTTGCTTTAGTAATTTGGTATTAGTTTTACTTTTACTTTACAGTAAAATAGCTTATCAAGTTTTATCCTGTCAATAGATCAGAGCTTTGGAAATCAACCTATCGGGTGTGAGCGTAGGGGGTTGAGAACAACCTGTGGAGTGGGATTCCGAGACGGAGCCCTTTTAGTTATAAACGTTATCAGCGCAAGCCCCCCAAGGGGGGCACAGCAAGACGGGGGTAATATTCTCGGAGGAACCCATGAGGCAGGTCTTTACCAACGCCGGGGCGAACCCTATCGCGCCTCGCGTACCGGGCCTACGCGGCCTTAGCGGGGGTGGGGTTAGCCGCGACTGCGGTCGGGTTTTGGGAGCGTTATGACGCGGCTAACTGGTGGGGCGGTCTGGGCTTATTATTTCGGCTGGCTTTAGAAGGGGTATTTGCGTTCGAGCCATTCGTGCAGGTCAATGACGTTGGCCGGGATTTCGAGGGAGTCGTAGGAAGGGGTGTTTGAGGTGGGTGTCTGGGGGGATAGCTGAAGGAAAAGCAGGGCAATTATCTGCTTCTGCTGGGCAAGTTCGATTTGTTGAAGGGCTATGGTGGCGTGTAGCTCTTCGAGGTTAGGGGTTTTGGGTGGTGCTGGGTCTAGCCAGGGATCTTTATTCCTTTTCATTCGTTTCTTCCTCGAGGGCGGGGGCGGGGCCGCCGCACAGGTCGCAAATTTGGGTTGTGGAAAAGACATCGCAACTTGGACAATAGTAAAAGGCCCGGGCTGGATATTTTTTGAGGGTGAAGGGGAGAGGCGGGGCCGGTGGGTCGGAGTTTTCGCGAACCATGCGGTTGAGGTAGCCCGCCGGGTTGGTGAAGGATTTCTGGCTCTGGAGGTAGGTGTGCCAGTCGTGGATGTAGCCGGGGGGGCGTCCGTTTGCGGCGGCGATTGCGGCCAGGCTGGCGGCAACGGGACGGTGGATCCCGGCATTTTCAAGGGCGGTCTGGAGTTGTTGGAGGACAACAACAGCAACAGGTGTTGTTTGTTGTGAAGTTGTTTTTTGTTTTAAATTGTTTATTGTTGGTTCGAAATCTGAACTACCGGGCCGGTTCGAAATCTGAACTACGGGTGGTTCGGATTTTGAACTACCGGGCTGCCAATGGGGCTGGCCGTCGAGGTTTAGTTCGTAGATGGTGGTCTCTTTTGCACCGGAGCCGGACTGGAATTTATGGGCGAAGACGTATTTTTTTTCGGCTACTAGCTTGAGGGCTTTCCAGAGGCTGCCACGGCTGATGCCCGTGCCGCGGTCTAGCTGGCGGCCGTCACGGGTGGTGATGCCGTTGAGGAACTGGTTGTAGCTGATGGCGTCCTGTCCTTTTTTCCAGCCGTAGGTGCGGCGGAAGATGTAGAGCATAACTTTTATTTCGGCTTCGGAGAGGTCTTGCATCTGGAAGTCGAGGAAGAGGTCGGGTATGGTGGTGTAACCGGGGTGACCATAACCGGTGAAACTGGTAGTTATGGTGGGGTTTATGGGATTTTGGGGGCCGGAATTGGGCATGGGTTTATACCTTTTTGCTAGTCCTGAAAGAGCTGGGGGTATTTTTGCTTGATAAGCTGTATGCGGTCGAGCAGCTGTTCAAAGCGGGCCAGGTCGAGAGGCGGATGCTGCTGACCGGGCTGAGGCTGGACTATGACGAGAGTGAGTTGCTTGCGGGCGGGCAAGCTTTTTTTAGTTGGCCTGGCAGGTTTATTCATGAGTTTTATGTCCTCCTGGATTGTTTAGAGCGACAGATGTACACGTCAGGACAAAA
>JAYSYV010001501.1:0-2825 GCA_043727245.1 Chloroflexota bacterium
TAATTGAGCAAGTTCCAAAATTCTTCCCCAATTGAACCCGCTTTTGTTGCTATTAATATCACATAAAGCTCTTGCTTTGAAGCCCACCGGCCTATAATATAGTTCTTAGTTTAGAATATTCTAAACTATAAAAAATATCTTTAGTACCTTTGGGCTGTTATTTTGTATTTTCCTGAAACTGCTCTAACTCATAAAATCAAAGTAGGGAAGTAAATAGGAGTAGTTAAGGTTCGAGTAACTTCATATAGGAGGTTTGTTTATACCACCTAAGGACATCCTCAGTTTCGACCAGTACCAGATTGTTTACAACGTCATTTCTTTCACCTTTGCAGCCAATGCTTGCATCCTTTGTCTTTTTCGTGCTGGCCCGTGCTCAGGTTGCCGAGAAATACCGAGGAGCGCTGGTTATGTCTGCTATCGTGGTGGTGGTGGCAGGCTATCACTACTTCCGCATATTCGAGGGCTGGTCAAGTGCCTACACCCTTAAGAACGGAGCTTACTCACCGAGTGGAACTCCCTTTAATGATGCCTATCGCTACGTAGATTGGTTGCTGACTGTACCGCTCCTGCTGGCAGAACTGGTAGCGGTTCTGCGACTGCAGGGCGGCAAGGATAAATACCTGATGGCCCGGTTAATGGTAGCCGCTGCTGCTATGATTGCCCTGGGTTATCCAGGCGAAATAGCCGGAGATAACGGGACAAGGCTACTCTGGGGTACTCTGAGCACTATCCCCTTCGCTTATATTCTTTATGTACTGTGGGTGCAACTGTCTAACTCGATGGACCGCCAGCCCGCTTCAGTCAAGGTACTTGTCCGTAATAGCCGGCTTCTGCTCCTGGGAACCTGGGGGTTTTACCCGATTGCCTACCTTATTCCAGTTATAGGATTGAGCGGCAGCGCTTCGACTGTCGCTTTGCAGTTCGGCTACAGTATTGCTGACGTAGCGGCCAAATGTGGTTACGGGTTAATGATTTACGCTATTGCCCGGCGCAAAACTGAAGCGGAAGAGCAGGAAGGTAGCGTTGAGGTTTATAACCTTAACTCTGCTAAAGCAGTCACTCCGGTTGTGTAGGGTTATGAAGTGGCCGCCAGGTAAAACTGGAGGCGGGTTCAAGATCTAAGGGGGCCGCGCCAGGTAATTTAACTTGAGAATATAGTTTCTTTGTACTCAAGTTTTTGCCTGGCGCGGCCCAGCCGAGCGGTGAACAGGGAAGTTGGTGAAAAGTGGCCGAAAAGACAGATTTGTTAATTATCGGTGCTGGTTGTGCTGGCCTTAGCCTGGCCCTTAATTTAGTGGAAGCCGGAATTACGGATCACTCAATTACAGTTGTAGACCCTCGCACCTCTTTCCACAATGACCGCACCTGGTGTTTCTGGAATTTGCAACCTCACCTCTTTGAAGATGCAGTTAGCTACCGCTGGGCCAACTGGAGACTGGCAGGCTCTGGCTCAGAAGTGGTGCAAGGTTCCTCGCAGTACAGTTACCAGCACCTGTCTGCTGAAGATTTCTACCGCCTGGCGCTCCAGAAGCTACAGAGAGTACCCAATGTTCAATTAAAATTAGGCCAGAAAGCACTTTCACTTACAGATAATGATTTCGGCGTCCTGGTTGAAACAAACAAAGGCCCCATCGAAGCGAAGCTGGCCTTTGATAGCCGTCCGGTCTTTCCCAGATTAATCCCGGGTCAGGATAAAGCAGGGGAAATTTATCTATACCAGCACTTTAAAGGATTTGTAGTGGAAGTCACTCACCCTCTATTCGACCCTACTGTTGCAACTTTGATGGATTACCGGGTTGATCAAAGTTCAGGTATACATTTTATTTATATGTTGCCCTTTACTGAACGAACTGCGCTGGTTGAAGCAACCTACATCTCACCACGCGGCATCCCACGAGCGAATTATGAACAAAGCTTGAAAGATTACCTGCAGCGAGAATATGGGACCGGTGATTACGCAATAAAGCGGCGGGAAGAAGGTCTTATTCCCATGTCAACTGTTGCCTATCCGCTTCATCCATCCCCTCACGTTTACAATATTGGAGGCCGGGGAGGAATGGTTCGTCCCAGTACAGGCTACGCTTTCTCAAAAATTCAGCAGCATTCAAAACAACTGGCTCAATCGCTGACGGCAGGCTGTGATTCTAGAGGGGAAATCACCCCATTTGAGCCAAAGGCGGCAAGAGGCCCGTTTACTAATTTTATGGATCGAGTCTTTCTCTCTTACCTGCAACACTACCCTGAAAGAGCGCCCAGTTTGTTTGAAGATTTATTTGCCAGAACCGAGCCTGAAGCTCTGGTGAGGTTCCTTTCTGAGCAGGGTTCTTCATCCGACATACTGCAGGTAGTTAAATCTTTGCCCGTTCTCCCCTTTATTAAAGAAGTTTTACAACTTTATGCCCCTCAAATCCTGCATGATCGGGCTTCTTTATACAGGCGGGCATGATGGAAAATATAATTCTGGTTAATACTCCGAATAAATCAGGCAGCAAAACGTGGCTGGACCGCTGGCAATTGCAGCACGCCCGGATAATGGTACTCTTTACAACCGGAAGTTCCCTCTTTTTCCTGGCCAGGCCTGAGCCTGGCCAGCTCTCACAGATAATAATACTTGGAACAGGAGTAGCTTTCCTTGGTCTGCCACACGGTGCTCTTGATCACCTGATAGCCCGGCCAATCTTCAAACCTCGTTTTAAAAAGGTCTGGCCCCTGGTTTTTCTGATCTTTTATGTGGGTCTGATTGGAATTACACTCGCTTGCTGGTGGATAGCCGGCACTTTCACCCTCAGCCTGTTTCTAATTTTTTCAGCCATTCATTTTGGACT